>JAIEDJ010000347.1 GCA_029068025.1 Oscillospiraceae bacterium
GTGTTGCCCGGTTTTGAAATTTTTTGATAAACAGCCCCTCATCAACATTTCAAAACCAGCCGAGATAAACCTTTAAAATGTTGATCTTGGCTTTTTACAGCTTTGAAATATATTTAAACGCCCTGTCCGCGCTCCAGAAGAACATATCATCCGGGAATCGTTCCTTCAATCCGCACCGCTCCATCATTGACATAACAGGCGGCTGTACACACGAAAAGTACACCATGATCCCCTTGGAGATAAGCCGCTCACAATATTCGTGCAGCGCTTCTATTCCCGAAATATCCGCGACGGTAACTCCGCGCATTGAGAAGATAACGTTGTAGTTCTCCCCGAGCGCCGAGATCTTTTCCTCCAGCTTATTGCAGGTACCGAAATACAGCGGTCCGGATATGTACACAACGCAGGTGTATTTCAGCTTTTCGGGAACGATCTCGGGATCATCCAGCTTGTGCGGATCAACGGGAGCCACAGCGACCTGCATATCCGATACCTTGACCACGAACATGATAACGGAGAACGCCACGCCGATAAGTATCGCAATGGTAAGATCAAAAATAACAGTCGCGATCATCGTGATAAGGAACTGCAAAATAGCAGTCTTTATCTTCTTGCCGAATATCGACTTTATGGAGCTCCATTCATTCATTCTCCACGCGGTGACGATCAGCACGCCCGCCAGAGCGGACAGCGGTATCATCGACATAACGCCGCCCAGAACGAACATAGAAAGCAACAAAATGACCGAGTGGATAACCGAGGTCATACGCGTCTGACCGCCAGACTTTATCGCTACGCTTGTACGCGCTATAGCGGCAGTCGCGGGCACTCCGCCGAATATCGGCAGTATCATATTGCCCACACCCTGAGCCACAAGCTCAACGTTCGCGTTGAGCTTTTCGTTTTTCATTCTGCCCGCTGACGAACCGCACAGCAGCGATTCGATAAGTCCCAGCGCCGCAATTGATATGGCGGGAACGATAAGAGACTTGACAGTCTCCCAATCCGAAAACGCCGAAAAATCAAGTCTGTCGTCCAGAAATACCGTCTTGGGAACGTCGCCAACGACCGAAACATCAAACTTGAAGATCATATTCGCCGCCGTCGTCAGAACGATAGCCGCCAGCGATCCGGGGAAATACTGTCCTATCTTCTTGGGGTACACGAACATAAAAACGATGACCGCCGCGCCGATAATAAGCCCCGTAACGTTTATGTGCTGCTCCAGTCTGAAATAGCTTACTATCTTGTCAATGGTGGTCGTTCCATCGGACTTAAGTCCGGTGAGGTTGTTTACCTGACCCAGCGCGATGGTGATGGCAATACCGCTTGTAAATCCCGTTATGACGGGCATGGGCAGGTAGGACACCAGCCCGCCGAGCTTGAGGATACCGCACAGAAGCAGCAGGGCGCCCGCGATAAAGCTCGCGATAAACACGCCGTTTATTCCGTACTGAGCGACCAGCGACGCGAGGATCGCCGTCATAGCGCCCGTAGGACCGCTTATCTGATAGGAAGCTCCCGACAGTCCGCCGATGATAAGTCCCGCAAAGATAGCGGTGATCATACCGGCGGCTGCGGTAGCGCCCGAGCTTACGCCGAAAGCCAGCGCCAGCGGCAGCGCGACCGCCGCGACAGTAACTCCCGCGAGAGCGTCCTTGCCGAATTTCTTGGCGTTGTAGCCCTTGAATTCATTCTTGATGATTTTTCCGTACTCTTTAATAAGCATAACGATCTTCTTCCAAAAAATATGTAGGGGGGAACAGTATACGTTCCGCCATATACTATTTTACGACTTTCCGCGCCCTAAGTCAAGTAGAATTCCCGTTCACTTTGGAAACATTTTTTGTGATAAATAACCAATAAGGTTGACAAAGATAGTGTGATGTGATATAATTTTAGAGATCGGCATTTTGAAAAACGCCTTGCAGAACTTTTGCTGCGTTAGTGTTAGATGTGAATTTTTTGTTTGATATGTGTTTGCGATTTTACACCGCGATCGTGGTTCGAGGGGAGAACCCTTCGGAAGAGGGGGAGGGCTCAATAAAATCCAACAAAAATGCGGGCACCCTCCCCCTCTCCCTACGGGTTTCCCCTCGAGCTCCCC
>JAIEDJ010000348.1 GCA_029068025.1 Oscillospiraceae bacterium
AATGTCAACAATTCCGGATCGGATTCGATAAGCACACCGTCCTCGATGTCCGTGTCAATGCCGATATTTTTTTTCTCCCAAGTGCTTTCAAATCCAAGCAGACATTCGCAGAGCTGTTCGCCGAGATCATACACTTTCTTTTCGGGATAGATCTGCTGATTTTCGAGCCTGTTCAGTTTCAAAATATTCGTTATCAGATCAGCAAGCCGCCGTGATGAAGCGGTAACGGTTTTCGCGTATTCGATACGCTGTTCTTCCGAAAGATCGGGCTGCTGAAGCATCGTTCCGTAGTTTTGGATAACCGCAAGCGGCGTTTTCAGCTCATGCGAAACGTTGGCTATAAAGTCCGTGCGGAGCGTTTCAATACCGGATAATTCCTCTGCCATTCGGTTAAAGTAATCTATTATAGTATTGAAACCCCTGCCATTGTCAATGCCGATAAGAGGCTGAATACGCACCGAAAAGTCACCGTTCATAATTTTTTCGGCGGCTCTCACGATATGCCGAACCGGTCTTGTAACGGCAAACCAATGCCACACCTCGTCAATAACGGACAGAAGAAAACTTATCAACACAACGTTCCCGAACGTCAGCTTTGCCGCCAGTCCGATATTTTCACTTGTAAGATCGATCCCCGTGCTGCTTTGCATTGTGAAAAGGAAAAGCAGCATACAGCAGGTAACGACAAACGAAATGATCAGAAAAAAAGTCACAAACCGTCTCGCGGCATACAGCAAGCGGGCAACGGTCGGCGCGATGCGCTTCACTTTATCACCGCCTTGTAGCCAAGCCCGTGAACGGTGACGATCTCAAATTCGTCACACTTCGAGAATTTATCGCGGAGTTTAGTCATATAAACATCCACGGCGCGCGGCGCGGTGTTGGAATCCGCGTCCCAGAACTCATCCATAAGCTGTGTGCGCGTGAAAGTTTTTTTCGGGTATGACAGCAGCTTGTATAATATATTGAATTCTCTCGTTGTCAGCGGAATTTCTTCTCCGTCAAAAACCGCCGTGCGTTCGTCCGCGTCCAACAAGAGCTTGCCGATCTCCAGACGGTGACTGCTTGCAATTTTAGAGCGCCTTAATAACGCACCGATACGCAAAAACAGCTCGTCAAGGTCGATGGGCTTCACCATATAATCGTCAATTCCGATACGGTATCCGCGCTGCTTGGACGCGAAATCGTCACGCGCCGTCATAAACAGGATCGGAATATCCTCGTTAAGTTCGCGCACCGTTTTCGCAAATTCAAAGCCGTCTATATCGGGCATCATGATATCGGATATTACAAGGTCAAATGTTTTTCCGTACATTTCGTTGTACGCGTCGTTCGCGTTCAGACAGCCCGACGCGCTGTAACCGCTTTTATTCAGGAACGAGCATACGGCGCGGTTCAGATCGCCGTCATCCTCGACCACAAGTATATTGAACATTCAAAACACCTCCGTTTTTAGTATTGTAACATACAAATGTTAAAGTTTTGTTAAAGTTTGAGCATATTTTAAAATTTTTTTTAAAAACCCGCACAGCCTTTCGGACAATGCGGGTCTGTCTGCAAAATATCAACGCTTTCCTGCGTTTTTGCTTGCTTCAACACTTGCTCTGCCAAGCTCACGGCTTGCTTCTACGCTTGCCTTGCCGATGCCGCTCACACCGACCGGATTTGCGGCAGCGCGCTTTTCGGCGGCTTCCTTTGCCGATTTTTCACGGACTGCGGCTTCCTCGGCAAGACGCTTTTTCGCGTCCTCGGCAGTTTCACCCTCGTGAGTTAAAAACGTATCGACGAATTTGTCCTCGATCTTCTTGTAACCGCCGACGACACCGCCCTCGACCTTCTTGTAGCCCTCGACTACACCGTTCTCGATCTTCTTAAAACCGTCAACAACGCCGTTGGCGATCTTTTCGTTTGCTTTATTGAATTTAGACATAATTGCTTTCTCCTTATCTTGTTATTTTGAAAAGCGGCAGTATGCAGAGCAGTATAGCAGCACCGATCATACACACGACCATTTCCTCGATCTCACGGTAAATGCCGGCTGCTCTGCTGACGATCTTACCGTGATTTTTGTTGGCACCCGACATTAGACCTACCTCCGATCAAGCACGATTTTTCTTACGAATCATAGCCGTAAGTATAGCGGCAATGCCGGCGAATACCGCTGTTATTGCGGCAGGGATCACGAACTTTTTCATATTGCACCTCCTTATTTCTTACTTCAATCCAACGCACATCGGGATAAGGCACAGCAGAAGCACCAATCCAGCGATTCCTATGATGATGCCGGGGATCATCAAGTCGAATACCATTACCATGCACATTCCGACTCCCATGACCAGCGCCCCGAAAACTCCGAACGCGGTCTTTCCGAGCAGCTTGCCGTTGAACTTTGTCTCGTGATCGCCGAAAACAAGGCACCGGACGAGAAACGTTATTGTCATCACCGCGCCGCCGATCACAGCCATCACAACTCCCGGAATATAAGCGTCCCATTCCGGCAGCAGACACATACACATTCCCAGAGCGAACAGCATTCCTCCGATCACAGTGAATATCAGCGTGTA
>JAIEDJ010000349.1 GCA_029068025.1 Oscillospiraceae bacterium
ATCAAGATCGGCGAGGACACGAGGACGTACACCGTCACCGCGATATATCAGAGCATGAATAATATGGGCGAGGGCGTGCGGTTTCATCAGGACGCGGAGCTTGATTATGACTACGCGGCAGGCAGCTTCGGAATTCAGGTGAACTACAAGGACGATCCCGACAACGCCGAGCTTTCCGAAAGGAAAGCAATGCTCGAAAAGCTCTATCCCGACGCGAAAATTTTTACTCCCGGCGAGTATATCGGCTATATGATCGGCAACGTTACCGAGCAGCTTGACAGTATGAAGGTGTTGATATTGTGCATCATTCTCGGAATAAACGCGCTCGTGGCGGTACTTATGGTAAAGAGCTTTATCACCAAGGAAAAGGGCGAGATCGCGCTGCTCAAGGCGATCGGCTTTAAAAATAACGCGCTGACATTATGGCAGACGCTTCGGATCGGGATCGTGCTGCTGATCTCGGTACTTGCGGGTGCGCTACTCTCCTCGCCGCTGTCGCCGCTGATTATCACGCCGATCTTCCAAATGATGGGCGCGTACAGCATTGAATACGATATTCGCGCAGCCGAGGTCTATGTGATTTTTCCGCTGATCGTATTGGCGGTCACGTCGCTCGCGGCGTTTCTCTCGGCACAGGGACTGAGGAAAATTTCTTCCTCGGAAATATCGAATAACGAATAACAGGAAAGAAAGGATTATAATTATGACAAACATATTAGAGGTAAAGGATCTTTGCAAGACCTATGTGGTAAACAAGCGGCAGAATAATGTCCTTCGGAACGTGAATTTCCATATCGCCGAGGGCGAAATGGTCGCGGTCATGGGGCCGTCGGGATCGGGAAAATCCACACTCCTGTACGCCGTTTCGGGAATGGACAACATCACCGCGGGAGAGGTGGATTTCGGCGGGCGAAACATCGCAAAAATGAACCAGAAGGAGCTTGCCGACCTTCGGCTTGACGAAATGGGATTTATCTTTCAACAGATGTATATGCTGAAAAATCTTTCGGTTCTCGACAACATCATTCTCCCCGCGTGCCAGTCCGACAAGATCAAGGAATCCCGCCGCGAGACCGTCGAACGCGGTCACGCGCTCATGCGGAAGCTCGGGATCATTGAGGTCGCCGACAACGACATTAACGAGGTTTCGGGCGGACAATTGCAGCGCGCCTGCATTTGCCGCAGCATGATCAACAAGCCGAAAATGATCTTCGCCGATGAGCCTACGGGCGCGCTCAACCGCACGTCCTCCGACGAGGTCATGGAAGAGCTCGCTAAGCTCAACGCCGAGGGTACGACCGTCATGCTTGTCACGCACGACGTAAAAGTCGCGGCAAAATGCACAAGAATTTTATATATTGTTGACGGGAACATCAAAGGGGAGTATAATTTAGACAGGTACGACAGCTCAAAGCTGCGCGACCGCGAGCGCGCACTGAACGGCTGGTTAATGGAAATGGGCTGGTAATCAGAGAAAAGAAGAGGTCAGAATCAAGCGTTCTTGCCTCTTCTTTTGCTTGACAATCGGCGGAAAATATAATATAATTTATTATGAGGGTTTGTTACCCAAAATATATCAATTCGGAGAATTGTTATGGAATTTGTATGCGATTTGTTGGAAACCGTTATCGCTTCAATATCGTTTTTTATGATTAAGAAATACATCCTTCTTGAAAAAGACCTGCCCCGAAAACAACAGGAAATCCTTTTTCTGATAACTTCGGTATTGACAGGGGCGGTATTTTTTCTTTTCGGGAAAACTGCCGCTGAGAGCGCCTGTACGGCAGCTGTTGTTGTGAACATTGTACTTGCTCGGAAAAAGCCGCACAAGCTTACGGGGCTTATTATGATTTTTGCGCTGCCAATCGTAAACGGAATTATGGTTCCGCTTATGGTTGTGCCGCCATATCTGCTTTCCGTATCCGGATATATATGGCAACTCGCAGTTTACAGCGTTTTGAGCGCAGCGTTCTTGTTGTTTATTATCTTGGGCAGAAAATGGCGGCGTAAATTCGTCTTAAATACAAT
>JAIEDJ010000350.1 GCA_029068025.1 Oscillospiraceae bacterium
TCTCTAAAAACCAACCCAGAAATGAGATCATGGTTCTTGTTGAGGTCATACCGCCGGACTATACAAACACCGAGCGCGCTTACCGCCTTAACGACAGCGGCACTGAGATATTCCAAGAATGGCTTGAGGAAGCCGCAGAGCCGCTTGATGACGAAGATGAATAGGAGCCGGGGATATGAATGGGATCATTCTGTATCAATCAAAGTACGGAGCGACTAAGAAATACGTTGACTGGCTCACCGAAGAAACGGGCTTTGATATTGTTGAAACAAAAAAGGCAAATATCAGCGATATTTCAAAATACGATATCGTTGTTCTGGCAGGTGGAATTTACGCTTCGGGCATCGCGGGACTGTCATTCCTGAAAAAGAATTTCGGCAGTTTAAAAAACAAGATAATCGCGGTTTTGTGTGTAGGAGCTTCGCCGTATGACCAGGACGCGTTCAGCGAAATTTACAAGCACAATTTTAAAAATGAAATTTCGGGAATAAAGTGTTTTTATGCGCGGGGCACTTGGGATGAGGAAGCGATGTCTTTCAAGGACAGAACACTATGCAGAATGCTCCAAAAGGCAGTCGCAAAACAAGACCCGTCGACTTACCAACCTTGGCAAAAGGCTCTGATGTGCGCCGTCGGACAAAAATGCGATTGGACGGATAAAAGATACCTTGACGAACTTGTCCGATATATAAAGGAGTAAAAGCAATGAATATCAGAGCAATGACAATCGCCGACTATGACGCAGTTTACGCGCTGTGGCTCTCCTGTAAAGGAATGGGGCTGAACAATCTTGACGATTCGCGCGAGGGCATAGATCGTTTTCTTAAGCGCAACCCCGAGACCTGCTTTGTCGCGGAGGACGGTGATCGGATCATTGGTGCTATAATGGTGGGAACCGACGGACGGCGCGGGTATATCTACCACACCGCGGTAAGCCCCGACTGCCGCAGACAAGGTATTGCAAAACGGCTTGTAGATTCCGTTCTTGAAGCGCTCCGAAAACTCAATATCAACAAAGCTGCACTGGTGGTTTTCGAGCGCAACTCGGACGGTAATAAATTCTGGGAAAGCGTTGGTTTTACCGTCCGGAATGATATTGTTTACAGAAATTTGGCTTTAACGGAGATTATCAGGACAGACACCTGATATCCGTTTATATAAACTTACTTTGAAAGGAACTTTAATTATGAAACATTTATTGAAGCTGCTCGATCTCAGCACCGATGAGATCATCGACATTTTGAACCTTGCGGATCAGCTCAAGTACGAGCAGAAGCACGGTATTCCCCACAACACGCTTCGCGGCATGACCCTCGGAATGATCTTCCAGAAGTCCTCTACAAGAACGCGTGTTTCCTTTGAGACCGGTATGTATCAGCTCGGCGGTCAGGCTCTGTTCCTGTCCTCGCGCGATCTCCAGATCGGACGCGGCGAGCCGGTTCAGGATACCGCGCGTGTTCTGTCTCGTTACCTCAACGGAATTATGATCCGCACCTTTGAGCAGTCCGAGGTCGAGAACCTTGCCGAATACGGAAATATCCCGATCATCAACGGCTTGACGGATTTCTGTCATCCTTGTCAAGTTCTCGCCGATCTCCAGACAGTCCGCGAGTATAAGAACAAGCTCGACGGCTTGAAGTTCTGCTATATCGGTGACGGCAATAATATGGCGAATTCCCTCACCGTCGGCTGCCTTAAGGTAGGCATGAGCGTATCTCTCGCCTGCCCCGAGGGTTATCACCCCGACGCGAAGGTTCTTGAATTCGCGAAGGATTATCCGAACTTCAAGTTGGTAAGCGACCCCAAGGAAGCAGCTGTTGACGCGGACGTTCTGTACACGGACGTATGGGCTTCCATGGGACAGGAGGGCGAAGCCGAGAAGCGTAAGAAGGCGTTTGTCGGCTATCAGATCAACGATGAGATCATGAAGCTCGCTAAGTCCGACGCTATGGTAATGCACTGCCTGCCCGCTCACCGTGAGGAAGAAATTACAGCCAAGGTATTTGAGCAGCACGCGAACGAGATATTTGACGAAGCCGAGAACCGTCTGCACGCACAGAAGGCTGTTATGGTTCGCCTGATGGCTCCCGAAAAGTAAAATGGGATTATATATTGAGCGCGAAGGCTCACCGATAACCTTTGACGAGTGGCTGGCTTATATCAATAATGATGACGAGCTTACACTTTCCGAGGCAGGAACAGCGATTAATCCCATAACAAAAGCAAGAATGACATTCAAGATCCCGGGCAGAGCGATTTGGAATGAACATTCCGAATTGACATACGATAATGGAATAATACGCGGCGAGGGAGCGGATATCGACAGCTTGACAAAAAAGCTGTTTGAGATCGCTTCCGCGCTTTCCGCGTCCGTTTTCGACTGCGGAGAAAGGCTCGGTGTCTGAAATGTCCGACAAGAGCAATTTTTGGTTCTGCGGTTGGGATGAAGCACCGAAGCACCTTCAGCGTTATATTTACGCGGGAAGGATCTTCTGCTTTGAGTTCGATGAAAGTACCTATTGCTTCGGTCGGATAATGACAAAATCGCTTGTCGGATACATTGCCGAGATCTTCGACTACACCTCTCCCCTGCCTCAAATAACCGAGGATATCATAATTTCGGCAAAGCGGATTGACGTACTAGTCCTTGATACAAAAAACCTGTTTGAGCGGAACAATAAGCATAGTTGGCGTATTATCGGAGATCAGAGAAATTATGTTCCCGAGGATACAAACTGCATTAATTACCGTATCGGAACTGAACTTAAAAAAGTTGATTTCTTTGGGAATGTAACAGAGATCTCCAAGGAGGAAGCCGCCGCGCTTGCTCCTCTAGTTCCGCTTGGAGATGATGAAGTAAAGCAAAATCTTGCTCTTAAGCTCGGAAAAGAATACGTTCCGGGAAAAAACTCAAAGAAAAAGCCGGAGCTTGAGATCTGGGGTTGGGATAAAAAACCGCGCACTATGCTCA
>JAIEDJ010000035.1 GCA_029068025.1 Oscillospiraceae bacterium
GCGTAGATCTCGCCGCCGCCTATTACGAAAACTCTTTTGTCCGTGTTCTTGACATATTCCAAGAGATTTTCGATATCGTTGAACACAACAGCGCCGTCAATGTCCTTAGCGCTGCGCGACAGCACAATATTCTCCCTGTCGGGGAGCGGACGCTTCGGAAATGACTCATAGGTCTTGCGTCCCATTATCACGGCGGAATTTTTCGTGATCTCGCGGAAGCGCTTCATATCCGTCGGCAAGTGACATAAAAGCGTGCCGTTTTTTCCGATGGCGCAGTCGTTGTCCATAACCAGTATCAGTGTCATAATGATCTCCAATAACAAAAAGCCGCAGACCCGTTCTGGAGATCTGCGGCGCTGTCTGCCACCGTATAAATGCCGTTCTGCGATAGAACCTGCGCGGCAGGAAGCTCCTGCGGCACGTACACGGTCAATGTACCGGCGTTTCTTCCGTGACGGATACTTCCGCCGCCGAAACGCTTTTTTTAAGAAAGAAGCGCGGCAGAGCGTGCTGCGCTTGCCTTTCTTGAATGTATTATCGGCAGATATTTCCAAAACTTTAGTATTTTTTGAGTAAAACTTACAATTTAGTAAGCTTTGCGTTGTTTCTCATAACCTTTTTTTCGCCGCGTGTGTCGAAGCTGATGGTGATCATCTCGTCGTTGCCCGTTTGCAGCGTCGCGGTTATCGTGCCCTCGCCGAATATGTTGTGCTTTACCCTGTCTCCGACCGCGAATGTTCCGTAAGACGCGGCAGGTCTCGGAGCGGTCTCGGCAGCCTTTCGCTTCTCCGCTTCCCCTTTGAGGAAGCTGAACCGTTCGGGCTTGGTGTAAGAGCTCATCGGCGCGCGCTGCTCTCCGTGCTTTTCACAAAGCTCCTCGGGGATCTCACGGACGAACTGAGAAAGCTGATTCGCCGCAGTTTTTCCGTACAGCATACGGTATCTTGAATGTGTGATGACAAGACGCTTTTTCGCTCTTGTGACCGCGACATACGCAAGACGGCGCTCGTCCTCCAGTTCGGTCGGATCGTGACGGCACATCGCCGACGGAAATATATTGTCCTCCGCCGCGACTACAAACACAACGGGGAACTCCAGTCCCTTCGCGCTGTGCATGGTCATCAGCGTAACGCGGTCAGCGCTTGCGTCGTAGTTGTCAACGTCAGCGACAAGCGCGGTCTGTTCCAGAAAATCGGGAAGCTCCGCTTCGGGGTTCTCGTTCAGAAGAAGCGCTGCGTTGGACTTAAGCTCGTTTATATTTTCGATACGCGGCACGCCCTCGTCGCCCTGAGATTTCAGCATTTGAAGGTAGCCCGTCTTTTCCGTTACGGCATCGATAAGCTCGTCAAGGCGAAGATCGTCAGCCGCTTCGTCGAGTTCCTCGAAAAGGTTCGCCGCCGCCTTGAGAGCGCCCGCCTTCTTCTTCAGGGTCTCGTAATCTCCCGAGTTTGAGCATACCTCAACGGGACTTATTCCCAGACCCTCGGCGATACGTATCACCTCGTCAACGGTAGCGTCGCCTATACCGCGCTTCGGCTCGTTGATAACGCGGCGGAATCTCACAACGTCATAGGGATTGTCGATAAGCGAGAGATACGCCAGAATATCGCGGATCTCCTTGCGGTCATAGAAGCGAAGTCCGCCGAGAACTCTGTAGGGGATCTCGGCGCGTGTAAGCGCGGTCTCAAAGCTGCGCGAGAGAGCGTTGTTGCGGTACAGCAGCGCAAAATCCGAATACCTTGCGCCGTTGTCCACAGCGCTCTTTATAATATCGGCAACGCCCTTTGCCTCGGATGTCTCGGACGCGTATAGATTGACCTCGATCTTTCCGCCTTCGCCCAGATCGCTCCAGAGCTTCTTTTCTTTGCGGTGCGGATTGTTGCTGATTATGGCGTTTGCGGCATTCAGAATATTTTCCGTGGAGCGGTAGTTCTGCTCCAGGCGGATGACCTCACAGTTCCTGTACTGCTTTTCAAAGCTGAGGATATTTTCAACAGTCGCGCCCCTGAAGCGGTAGATCGACTGATCGTCGTCGCCGACAACGCCGAGATTTCCGTTTTCTCCGGTCAGCAGAGTGATAAGCCGATATTGCGCTACGTTGGTGTCCTGATACTCGTCCACCATTATGTACTTGTACAGATTACGATAATGCCGCAGCACGTCGGGGAAGTCCTCGAACAGCTTTACCGTAAGGAAAATGATATCATCAAAATCCACGGCGTTTGCGTTTTTCAGTTCGCGCTGATAATCGATATAGATCTTTGACGTGTTGATATCGTTGATATCCGCGGTTTCGGCGGCGGTCTTAGCGTATTCCCCGGCGGAGATCAGACGATCCTTAAGCCTTGAAATATTGTTTTTGAACGTCTTGACCGGCATGATCTTTTCATCAATATTATGACGCTTCATTATGTCCTTGATCAGCCGCTTGGAGTCGTCCTCATCGTAGATGGTGAAGTTGCTCTTGTAGCCCAGTGCCTCGATCTCGCGGTGGAGTATGCGTATACACGCCGAGTGGAACGTAGCCGCCACGATCTTCTTTGCGTCATCGCCGATCATCGCGATCAGTCTGTCGCGGAGTTCTCCCGCCGCCTTGTTCGTAAACGT
The DNA here is from genome assembly GCA_029068025.1 of Oscillospiraceae bacterium. Taxonomy (GTDB): domain Bacteria; phylum Bacillota; class Clostridia; order Oscillospirales; family Ruminococcaceae; genus CAG-115. The sequence continues at coordinate 2,608 of JAIEDJ010000035.1, forward strand.
GATGGCGAGTATATTCCACGGCTTGACCGGTTCAACGGCAATGATCTCCGCGAGCCTTTGCGCCGTTTGCGGTGTCTTATCCATCGCGGGGAATCCGCGAAGAAACTTTTCGTCCTCCGCCGACAGCTCACGTACATCTTCGTCATAATAAGCGTTGCCGAACCGCATCATATTCGCGATGCGGTTAACGAGCACGGTGGTCTTGCCGCTGCCCGCGCCCGCTATTATCAGCACGGCGCCATTCACTCGGAAGATCGCCTTCCGCTGCATATCGTTAGCGCGGGAAAAATAACTTTCCAGCGCTTGCTGCTTTAATGTAATATAGTCCATTCAGTCCCCTTATTTTAATTTGCAATTTGCGAACCACGCAAACCTCCGCGCCTTCGGCGCTCCGGTTTCCGCTAGCCAAGCGCGAAATGCTCACTCCGCTTCGCTTCATTCCGCTTTCGCGCTTGCTTTCGCAAATTGCCTGCGCTTTTACAGCGTTGTTCTTTTTGTGAGAGCCTTTGCTACGTCTTTATAGCGTTGATCTTGGCGAAAACGCCTTTCCCAAAAGTTAATCAAATTCACGCGAGGCGCGCCTTAACTAACAACTGTTATCATTGCGCGGGATTTTGGCTGCTTGTATTGCCGTCCAGTGGGAAGAACGGATTTACCTCTGTGCCTATCGCCTGCGGCAGTTCGCCGTTCCACTGCGTTATCTTCAGATAATCGATATAGCTGGGGCTTTCGGCAAGCTGCTTCTGAACGACCTCAATAGCGTACGCTTCCGCGTCAGCCTTGATCTTCTGGGAATCCGCCTCCGCCTGAGCCGCGATGACCTGCTGCTTTGCTTCCTCCTCACGCTCAGCGGTCTTGTTCTGCATTTTCAGCGCGTCCTGCGCGGCGATGACCTTTGCCTGGATAGACTGCTCGAACGCGTCGTCAAACGACAGATTCTCGATAGCAAAAGCCGTTACGATTATTCCCTGCGGCGCAAGCGTTTCCTTAAGCGAATCATAAATAGCGTTCTGCACGGTGGAGCGGTTCTGGACAAGATCCTCCGCCTTCACCTTGCCGATCTCGTCCTTGGAGATCTTTGCGACATTCGGTACAAGCAGCTTGGTCTCCACGTTCGCGATACCTATGCTTCTGATGATCTCGGGCAGACGCGTTCCGTCATAGCAATAGTTCAGCTTGAGCTGGAGCGTGTCCACGGTCTGGGTATCCGACGTGTACGCGTCCGCGGTTATCGAATACACCTGCTCACGCGTATCTACCTGCTGTATTTCCTCGATAAACGGAATATGGAAATTCAGTCCCGCCGTCATATCGCTGCGGACGATTTTTCCGAACTGATATTTCACGCCGATAAAGCCTTCGTTTACGACTGTGAAGCTGTTGAAGATCAATATCAGCGCCACAATGACGATAAGCCCGATCATTATCAGCTTATTCCAATTCTTTACATTTCTCGTATCTTTATCCTGTGTAGAAAATTTCTGCATAATTATCTCCTTAATTTTGGGTTTCCAAAGGGCGAAGCCCTTTGGCGGGGGTGCGGGGG
>JAIEDJ010000351.1 GCA_029068025.1 Oscillospiraceae bacterium
CCCCTGCCAAAGGGCCATTGGCCCTTTGGAATCCCGGTTTTTGGTGTTTTTGTTGAGAATTGTTTTAGATTAAAATAGGGGGTAATATGAAAAGATTTCTTTTGGCAGCTTTGGCGGTTGTTCTTATGATCACCTGTACGGCTTGTGACAGTCGGGATAGAGCTTCGGGATCGTCTGTGCCGGAGGATCCGATGATCGGTCACTACAGGGAGATCCTGCGGTGTCATAAGATCTATCTTATCAGCGGCTTCAGAAGTCCCACGGAGGACGGGCTGCCTTTGATCAGGGGAACGAATACCCGTCCCGCGCTGGCGGACGTTCTCGAAGAAAACGATAAGACGAGCGGCGAGCTGCGCGGACTGCTTGAGCGGTTCACAAAGGAAACGGATCTCGAGGAACGGTTTAAGCTCACCGACAGAATAATGCAGATTCTTGTCGCCGCCGATGATATCCCCGACGGTGACGGACTACTGGTAAGCGAAAAGAAGCTCGCGGCGATCAAAGCGTTCTGGGGAGAGGATGCGGACGAGGATATCGTTCAGCCGACTACTCCCGAACAGGCAGAGCTGATCGAGCAGAGCTACGCTTATCTTGTCGAGCACTATTGTTTATCGCTTATATGCAGTATGTACAATGATCATATGTACTACCTTTACGAGGAAGAACGTGAGGACGGCAGCGTTTATCCGGATATGGAGGGCTTCAACGCGCATATGTATTTTAATACCGACGAGCTTGATGAGGACGCGTTTTATGACATATGCCGGGCGCTGGCGTATTACGGGACACTAAAGTTTGACAGCTATGAGGCGTATGCGGAGTTTCGCGGTTTTATGGAGAGTAATGTCATTCAGAACACCTGGTGGGACGAGGACGACAAGCGCATTTTGTTCTTTCCGCTGATCGACAAGGCGCTTGCGGAGATCAACAGCGTGTTGGACGGAGTCCATGATATCGATGTTATCATCGGGGGAGACGGTGACGACGAACTTGTCGGCGGCGGCGCGAACGAGCTGATCGCGGGCGGCGGCGGAAACGATATTATCAAATGCGGCGCGGGAAACGATCAGCTTCAGGGCGGACGCGGGGACGATGTTTATATCTTCCGTCCGAACTGCGGCGATAACGTTATCTTTGATGAGGACGGGGTCAGCGTGCTGCGTTTTGAGGGGATACCGCTTGAAAATATCTATGTGAGCAGCGTGACGGACTATGGTCATGAGGATGACGTAAGGATCTCGTTCGCGGGCGGCAGAGGCAGTGTCACGATAAGGAATTTCAAGGACGAATGGCGTGAGCACAGCTTTGAGATCGAGGTCGGGGTGCGGCGGCTTGCCGAGGACGACCCCGAAAGCCCGTTTATGTTCATTGATGATGAAAGCAGGATCCCGCAGGGGGTAATGCCGCCGAATGGTAAATGAAAAATAGGGGGTAAGAAAATATGGAAGGATCTCGTTTTCAGAAATATGCCGCGGTTTATCTTGTGATCAACGCGCTGTTTATTCTTCCGGCGATTTTTATATCGTTTGCGGGTTCGTTCACTTTTTTCTTCCCGATAAATATTTACTTCATTGTTGTGCTCTTTTACTATGTATTTGGGTTCACGTTTTTGCATCTCGCGCTTGACGTGGGGTTTATGCTGTGTTCGATCCGACGGTTTGTTAAAGAACGAATGAGTTTTATGCTTGTTGCATCTATGTTAATTGTTGTTATTAACACGGCGGTGAACATTCTGTGGATACTGCGCGGAAAGCCTTTTACCATTCAGTGATTTCAGGAGGTTATTATGGACTGCTTATTTTGTAAAATAATTGCGGGGGAAATTCCCTCGACCAAGGTTTATGAGGACGACAAGATTTTGGCGTTCCGCGACATCAATCCGATGGCGCCTACGCATATTCTTGTTATACCCAAGGAGCACATCGGCGGCGTGGACGAGCTGAACGCGGATAACTCGGCGGTCGTGGCGCATATTTTCGCGAAGATCGCTGAGATCGCGAAAAACGAGGGGCTGACGAACGGATTCCGCGTGGTCTCCAACGTCGGAGAGGACGGAGGACAGACGGTTCGTCATCTGCACTTCCATATTCTCGGCGGCAAAAAGCTGAGCGTCGAGATGGCGTAAGCGGCTGATGGGTATCATTACGGAATCGGCGCTGGGTGCCGAGCTTAAGGCAGGGAATCTGCGGCGCGTGTACTTTTTGTACGGCGAGGAGGATTTCCTTGTAAAGACCTACGCGGACAGGATAATAGCGGCGGCTGTGCCGGAGGACGCGCGGGATATGAACTTTGTTAAATATTCCAAAGCGCCGAAGTCGGACGAGCTTTCGGACTATCTGGATAATATGCCGTTTTTCGCGGACTATAAGTGTGTTCTGATCGAGGATCTTGACGCGGACGCGCTCGACAACGCCGAGCACAAGGCGTATCTGTCGATCATCGGGAACGTTCCCGACACAAGCGTGCTGATCATCGCGCTGAAAAATATCGTCATCGAGCCGAAAAAGGTCAAGGCGAAGATGAAAAAGCTGATGGCGGCGTGTGAGGACGCGGGCTGCGTCTGTGAGTTCAAGCGCCTGACGGCGGCAAAGCTCGCGGATATGACGGCGAGGAAGTTCGCGAGGGCGGGCTGCTCGATCTCGCATGAGAACGCGGCGTTTCTCGCGGAGGAATGCGGCGGGAGCCTTACCGTTCTTCAAACGGAGATCGAGAAGCTGTGCGCTTACAGGCAAAGCGGCGAGATCACCAGAGAGGATATTGAAAAGCTGGTGCCGCGCCGCGTGGATTCCAATATCTACAATCTCGCTAAGGAGCTGTTCGCGGGACGGACGGGAAACGCTCTGCATATCCTCGACGATCTGTTTGTGCAGAGGACGGAGCCGTTTATGATACTCGCGGCGCTGTCGGGACACTTTACCGACCTGTACCGAGCCAAACTCGGGCAGCTGGCGAAGAAGTCCTCGGCGGATACGGCAAAGGCGTTCGGGTACTACGGCAGGGCGTTTGTTATGGACGGCGCTTACCGAAGTGTAAAGAACCTTTCCGCCGGGTATCTGGGCGATTGTGTGGAGATACTTTATAAGGCGAACCGACTGATGAACTCCACAAGATCGGACAGGCGGATACTGATAGAGCGCGCTATAACCGAGATAGCGGCGCTGAATAAGAAGTAATTATGATCAAAGTCAAACAGGCGATAATCGTTGAGGGAAAGTACGACAAGATACGGCTCTCAAATATCGTGGACGCGGTGATAATCCCCGTTCACGGGTTTCTGATCTACAAGGACAGGGAGACCGCGGAGCTTATACGGACGTTTGCGCGGACAACGGGGATCATCATTCTCACGGACAGCGACAGCGCGGGTTTTCAGATTCGTTCGCGGATACGGGAGATTGCGCGCGGCGGCGAGGTCATCAACGTTTATATCCCCGATATCGCGGGGAAGGAGCGGCGCAAGCGCGAGGCTTCAAAAGAGGGACTGCTCGGAGTGGAGGGTATCGGCGACAAGCTGCTGATCGAGGCGTTCCGAAAGGCTGGCGTGATCGCCGAGGATGGTGCGCCGCAGAAAACCGATCCTATCACCAAGGCGGACTTGCTGGAGCTTGGTCTGATCGGCGGCGAGGGCTCGGCGGCGCGCAGAGAAGCGCTTCAGAAGCGGCTGGGACTGCCTAGGCGGCTCTCGGCGAATATGCTGCTGGAGATACTCAACGTTATGTATACACGTGAGAATTTTGTAACCTTTTGTAATAATTTGTAACCGAATTGTAACCCGATTGTAACCGCTTTGTAACCGGATTGTAACCGTTTTGTAGTTGAATTCGGGCGCGTCATATGATATAATTTTTTCATAGGATAAATTTCTTATCTTAAAAAATTTCAAAATTCGCACTTGACTGCACACTTCGCTTCGCTGCGTTTAGCAGCCAAGTGCGAACCGGTCAAAATTTTTTTCAAAAATTTTGACACTTTTTGAAATTTGCTGCAGCAGCACAACACTAATCTTAGCTTAAATTCTAGGAGGTCACTATGAAAAAATTTACTTCTATTCTTTGCGCAGCCGCGGTTTTCGCGAATCTGGCGGCTTTGACGGGCTGTAACAGCGGCGGAACGTCCGATAACTCGGGCGATTCGCAGGTTTCTTCGCCGGTTTCGGACAGTAATGACAGCATTGACAACTCGGGCGGATCGGGAAGCTCCGACGATTCGAGCAGTTCCGATAACTCGGACAGCGCTCCGAAGCCGCAGAAGCCCGACGGGGAGCCAACTTTCCTTATCGGATTGGACGGCGAGCCTGTTTACACAAGTGAGCTCTCGGAGATTCATAAAATTGATCGTGAAACACATGAGGAGATCCCCGTGGAAACGCTTGATCACGAGAATCTTTTCGATGTTGTGTGCGATGGCTTTACATACATATATATGCCGCGTCCTGCCGTTAATTGTATGGATGATCCCGAGTTGTTTGAAGATGAATACTATATTGGCGAAGAGCTTTCGGACGACTATGAGTTTTTCCGTTTGAATGTCGGCGATAAGATCGGTGATCTTACCGTAAGATCCGCATCGGCACTGTTCAGAGCGGTTTACGGATCGAACGAGGTATACGATCGCGGTCTTGTGAAATTTGACGGCGAGGTCGAGCTTACGGGCTATGTCAATGTGGAGACAGAGGCTCCGCTCTACCCCGGGGGCGGAGGAAATATAACCTTTTTCCCGGATGCGGGATCCTCGGTCAAAATTCCGATGACTTATTTTGACCGAAATTTCGATAACGGAAAGGCGCGGCGTCTTGTGTGGAGCGAGTTCGGCTGGTATGGAGACAGAAGTATTCTTGCATTGGGGAATATCGCGGATATTGACAGCGAGCTGCGCGAGGGCGACGAGTTCGTCAAGGTCAAGGTGACTGTTAAGGATATAAAGCTCGACTACTGGGCAAGCGCCGTTATCAAAGATATCGAGCTTGTCTGACGGGGGTGAGCGCTATGAAAAAAATCGTTTCAATTCTTTGCACGGCGGCGCTTATCGCTTCTCTGACGGGGTGCAATAACGGTACGGAAAAATCCAATGTTTTTGACGATTCGCCTGTTTCGGACAGTTCAGATAATATCGGAGATCCGGGCGTTTTCAACAACTCCGACAGCTCGGAAAGCTCGGATGGTCAGAGCGGAGCTTTCAAGCCGTGGGAGCCTGTCGATATCGCTTCGCTGCCCGTTAAGCACGTCGACTGGGGAGATATTTTTGACGATCCCGTCAGGGGGGCGTTTCAAATTACCGATAAGCTCGGGGAAAACTATTACGGATCAAGATCCACATTAAACGCTGTAATAGAATCCGAGGAAGTTCTGATGAGCGCGGATAAAAAAGAATTCCGTTCATTGAAGTATCCCGAGAATTTCCCGGATTGGCGCTATGGTTCGGGCGCATATGTAACATTGGATAACCGTTATTACTATAATTGGCTGAGTTATACCTCGCAGTTTTCTCCCGACAGTCTGCATGACGTGAAGCTCACAAGAGTGGACGGAAACACCGGAGAGGTTACGGTCGTTGACGAGGTCAAGTCGGTGCTTCCTTTCATATATCTTGTAAAGATCGACGAGGGATCGTTCCTTTCATACAGCGTCATGCCCGATACTTCCGATCTCGGGACATTGACGAATGCTTCGATCTATTATTCCGACGGTACCAAAAAGGATATAATATCGGAAAAATACCAGAACGAAGCCGACTGGACGGACAGCATCGGAACATTGATAGAAAATTTTGCCGTGAAGGACGGCGAGATCTACGGCTTCGGGCGCAGACGGATCTCCGGAGAATATAAGTTCTTCCTGTATCACTACAATAAAGATGGAGAGCTTCTGGATACGGCGGAGCTGCCGGGAATGGAAAGCATAATGGGTGACAGGCAGGCGATGGAATTCAGGCTTGTCGGCGATTACCTTATTTTCCGCTCTTATGAGGATCTGAAAAGATATATTTGCAGGATCACAGACATCGGTGTTTAGCTTGTGGCGGGTAAGAACCACTACGCCGTTTAGGG
>JAIEDJ010000352.1 GCA_029068025.1 Oscillospiraceae bacterium
CTCTATAATATATATCCTTTTTTCGGCGCGATTAGGGAGTATAACTATTTAAAATTCTTAAATTTTGTTTATGTTCGCCAAATTCATAGTGGAATCTTTGTCTAAATTCCCTTCAATTTCAATTATATAGTCCCCATTATCCCATACGATAAATGTACCATTGCTAAAGTCCATATACAATCCCGCTTTGCCGTTTATTTCAGCTTCTTCCAAAGTGCCGTATTCTGTGTTTATGCGCGGCATATAATGTGATTTGACCCATTGATCGAAGACTATCGCTTGTCCTGTTTCATGGTTCATATATATAGCATAAACTTCTTCCGGAGTTCTATCCGATTCTACCAATTCAAAGCCCTTCGGAACAAACGCCAAAGTATATTCATATTCAATAGTTTCCGGACATCCGGCGGTATCAACAGCAAAAATATGCGTATTGTTAGGATATACCGTGCCTTGAAAGCCCTTCGAGCTGAATATGCCGTGGGATATGGCGACGGATACGGCAACGGCACAGCCTGCCAAAAAAGTCATAAGAATAATAATGACCGTTGCAAAGAGCACACGCTGCTTCAGACCACGGATCGGCTTGCCCTCGGCGGCAGGCGCGGAAATAACGGTCTCGGCTCCGTGTATCCTGCGGACATTTCTCTCATATTTAGCAAAGATACGTTTCATTGCAAAACGGTGCTTCAGCGAGAATTTATGTTCGGGAACGCTGTCAAACTCGGCAAATTCACACGCCAGCGCCTTCCCCAGAATTTCTCTGAATCTGTCCTCGTTCACAGCTTTCCCTCCCTTTCATCAATAAACTTTCTAACGGCTCTTCGAGCCAGCGTCAAGCGCTTATTGGCAGCGGTTATGGAAATATTCAATCTGTCCGCCGTTTCATCGATCGACAGCTCAAAAAAGCAATGCAGCATTAAAACGCTTCGCTGCGCCGGAGGAAGTTCATTTATAAACATAACGACCTCATCTTCCGCTATTTTGTCAAAGATCGCGTCTTCAAGGGATACGCCGCCCGAATTCTCGTCCTCATCGTCCCACTGTTCATTTTTTGCTTTACCTTTGGAATTGAACATATTGACCGCAACGTTCTTTACCATAACTGCTATGTACGAAAATCTCTTTGCAAAAGGAATATCAAAAAAGATCTCCGGTCTTTCGGCGATCTCGGCAAACACCTCCTGCACCGCGTCTTCGGCGTCGGAAGCGTTATGCAGCTTTGACAGCGCGATACGGAAAAGGCGGCTTTTGTTTTCGGAATAGAAATCCTCCAGCTCGCGGCGCTCCTCTTCGTTTTCAATGACCGCAAAAACCGCGTCGATCATTATACATCACTCCCATTATAATACTGCTTTAATTCTAACACAATGCACATGAAAAGTCAAGCGAAAAAGCGCCGCGGATCCCGATCCGCGGCGCTTTTTTGTTATTCGCTGTCCAGCATTATCTCCTTGACGGGCGTTCTCCCTATCTTTCTCGAACAGAAGAACATCACCGTTTCGTAAACGATCACAAACGAGACCGCCGCAATTATCAGCGCCGGAACGTCGAAATCAAATTCGGGAACATTCTCAACATCTTTAAAGATCACTTCCACTGCGATCTTCAGCAGAAGATATTGATACCCGGTGCCGACCGCGAAGCCGATAAGCGCCGCGGGACGGTATCCTCCCAACACCGCCGCCGAGCACTCTCTGCCCGAGTATCCGAACACGCGCAGTATAGCTGTACTTTTCGCATTGGAGCTTACTACGGAGGATACGGCGATAAACATCGTTACAAACGCGAGCACAAGCCCGATACCCAATATCATTCCCGACATCATTTCACTCGCAAGACCATCCATGCCGAGCGACATCTGCACCATAGCCGAGTAGCAGAACGCCGCGAACCCGATAAAGAACACGAGCGATTTTCTGCTTCTCACCGTAACGGCGCGCAGTTCCTTAAGAAACGGCAGCCCCTCTTTGGTGTGAATACCCTTAACATTGAAGTTTGACTTTCCTTTGAGCAAGTCCATTACGGGTGTTTTCAGCTTTATCAACGCGTAGATCACCGACATGGCAGCGAAAACCACGGTAGGCAGTATCACGAGAAACAGCAGCAGTTCAAAGTGAAACTGCACTTCAAAAGACGGCAGCAACCCATCCTTGCTTTGAACCGAGTAGAATCTCGGCATAATTAAATG
>JAIEDJ010000353.1 GCA_029068025.1 Oscillospiraceae bacterium
CCGATATATCCAAGGACGGCACGCTTTCCGGAGTGAACGCCGAGCAGCTTAAAGCGCTGTATGACGGCACACACGATCAGTGCAATATCATAGCGAGCGGCGGTGTAAAGACTATGGACGACATCAGAATTTGCAAGGAAATGGGGCTGTACGGTACTATCTGCGGAAAGAGCATTTATTCGGGAAGTCTCGATCTTGCCGAGGCAATCAGATACGCAAACGGAGGTTAATTATGGAACAAGAGGGTTATGTATCTATCTGGCTCGGAAATTTTCCCGATAATGATGCGCTTTGGGAATACGCTTCTGAGTCGCATTACGATGATGACGGCAACGCGATCTCAACACCGTTTGGCAGGGATTTTTTCGACGGCGAATATTATCCGTTTGATACCGATTTTTGGGAAAGAGAGGTAGTCGAGCCGTCAAACGATCTTGCAAAGCTGGTTGAACCTTTTTCCTACGGAGACACCTTTGAAGTTGCCGGGATCAAGCTTGACAAGACTTATAACGCGGTAATTCTCGTCTATGATTTTGAGTACGAGCCGGAAAAGATCCCGGCTGACGCGGCCGTGGAATTTATCGCAGCTGTGCCTTATGACAACAGCGATCCATTTATTGAAGAATTAATTAATAATAAGGAGTAATTATGCTTGCGAAAAGAATAATCCCGTGCCTTGACGTGCGGAACGGCAAGGTAGTCAAGGGCGTAAATTTCGAGGGAGTAAAAGATGTCGGCGATCCGGTGGAGCTTGCTGTCGAATACAACAAGCAGGGCGCGGACGAGATCGTTTTTTACGATATTACCGCGTCTTATGAGGGGCGCGGTGTTATGCTGGACGTGGTGAAGCGCACCGCGGAACAAGTGTTCGTGCCGCTTTGCGTGGGCGGCGGCATTTCCTCGGTCGAGGACTTCCGCGATACGCTGAGAGCAGGAGCCGACAAGGTATCAGTAAACTCACAGGCGGTCAAGAATCCGAAGCTCATCAGTGACGCTGCCGAGATATTCGGAAGTCAATGCGTAGTCGTCGGGATCGACGCTAAGCGCAGCGATAAAGGCGGCTACTCCGTTTTTATCAACGGCGGTCGCGTGGATATGAACCTTGATCTCGGCGATTGGGTCAAGGAGATCTCCGAACGCGGGGCAGGGGAGATCTGTCTGAACTCGATCGACACGGACGGCGTGCGCGGCGGGTTTGACCTTGAAATGCTGAACTTTGTTTGTGAGCGCGTGAGTATTCCCGTTATCGCAAGCGGCGGGTGCGGCAAGCTGGAGCACTTTTCCGAGGTGTTTGAGGAAACGGACTCCTCGGCGGCGCTGGCGGCTTCGCTGTTCCATTTCAAGGAGCTTACCGTGGGAGAGGTCAAGAAGCATTTGAGAGCACGGGGTATCCCCGTAAGGAGTGTGTAATACTTATCCCGCATAGAGTTTCCTATAAAAAAATAGGTAACTGTGCGGAAATTGGTGCACTTATCTCAATAATCTAAAGGGGGATCAGTATAATATGGCAGTTATTTTTTGCTTTTCGGGAACCGGAAACAGCCTGTACGCGGCTAATAAAATTGCCGCTTCGATTGGCGCGGAGGTTAGGAATATGCGCGGCGCGCGTGCCGTCGACGAGATATCGGACGAGGTGATCGGATTTGTATTTCCAACATATTTCTGGGGACTGCCGAAGTCGGTTCGCAGATTTATCGGCAAGCTGCGGATCGCGAACAAGGACGCGTATATCTTCGCGGTGACTACCTACGGCGGTTTTTCCGCCGGAGTATGCGACGCGGTGAACGTCCTGCTCAAAAAACAGGGCGTTAAACTCTCGTACAGCGCCAAGGTCAAGATGGTGGAAAACTACCTTCCGGGATTTGAATGTAATGATTCGGACGAGGTATGGAAAAAGTCCGACGAGGCACTTGATAAGATCATCGTTGATATTTCGGGAAGAAAACGCGTGTTCACCGCGCCGTACACCGTGCTCAACGGACTTACCCAGAAAGCGTATCCGTCAAATAAACCCGGCTGCGCGGATAAGTTCACCGCCGACGGCTGTGTAAATTGCGGATTGTGCGCGAAGATCTGTCCTAACGGAAATATCAAGATAGAGGACGGTATTCCGACATTCGGCGATAAGTGTGATCTGTGCTTAGCGTGTCTTAATAATTGCCCGGCTGACGCGATCAATTACGGCGTATCTACAATAGGGAAGAAGCGTTACAAGAATCCCAGAGTATCTGCGGATGAGCTTGTTGGGTTCAACAATAAAGTGTGATACGTGACATATTCGTTTTAAAACGCTTTTGTATCGGGGGAGATCGTGTATGAAAAAATTACTGCTGCCTGTTATTCTAAGTGCAATACTGCTTTCGTTTCCGGCTTGCGGCACTGTGGAAGAACCGCCGTTTTCCGATAATACCGTCAAAACGGGCTTCGATATGGATAGAATACGCAAAAATATCATTGTCAAAGGTGAACATTTTGAAATACCGGTTAAGCTGAACGAGCTTGCGGACGGTCTTACTTATGAGCTGTGGGATGAGGATCCTTTTGAGGGACGGACTGCCGCCGATATTTTCCGAAACGGTGATGAGCTGTGCACCGTCGGCGTTATGAACTGCTATGCCGGTGCGGAAGGCGAGAGCGAGATATACTATATTTCGCTGAATGACAGCGAGTGCTCCGCAGACGGGATAGTTCCTCTTATAACAACAAAGCAGGAGGTGCTTGACAAGTACGGGGAGCCGGGGTATAAAGCGGAAGACGAAGTTTCCTGTATATTTTACTATAGTGAGAAAAAGAATATCACGCCGCTTGACGGATTGTCAGGCAAGACTGCCGCGATCACGTTTGAGAATGATAAGGTCTCAGTCGTGAGC
>JAIEDJ010000354.1 GCA_029068025.1 Oscillospiraceae bacterium
TCAGGCGGGGGATCTACACGTCTCCGCTCTAAACGGAAATATCTGTGTGAATTAGGAGAAAAGTATGCTGATCGTACCGGTTAATAATCTTCGCGAGGGAATGCAGCTCGCGGACAATGTGGACACCACCACTGCCACCGAATATCGGACGCTGCTGAGAAAGGGAACGTTTTTGTCCTCGGGCATGATAGATATGCTCAAGGAGGAGGGCATCAAGACCGTGCACATAGTCGGCGCGGGTATCGAGGATACTCCCGATGAGGATCTTTCGCAGCGGAATCAGAAGATAAACGCGCACATCGGTATCGCGCTGAAGGATCTTGACGAGATCTTTGACAGCAGCGAGGAAATAAAGGAGCTTTCGCAGACCGCCGTCAAGAAGGTAGACGGCATAGCGGACGATATCATCAACGATATCGCGTGCGATTCTTCTTTCCTCGGGAACCAGATGATCGCGCTCCAGAACTATGACGACTATACATATAAGCACTGCCTGCGTGTGGCTATGCTTTCGGCGAGTGTGTGCGGAGAGCTTGGAATGAGTGAGGATGAAACGAAGGAAACCGTTGTGGCGGGTCTGCTGCACGATATCGGAAAGTCCAACATCGATCACGATATTATAATAAAGCCGGGAAAGCTCACTGATAAGGAATTCGAGGAGATAAAGCGTCATCCGCTTATCGGATACAATATCCTTAAAAGCGGAGGGCACTACAGCTCCAATATCCTTTCGGGGGTGCTGTTCCATCAGGAGAAGTACGACGGCAGCGGATATCCGACAGGGCTTGTCGGCGAGAAGATACCGCTTATCGCGCGGATACTCACTGTGTGCGATGTGTTTGACGCGCTGACCTCCAACCGTCCGTACAGAGTTCCGTGGTCGGTCGCGGAGACGGAGGAATACATTCTCGGCAGCTGCGGGACGCATTTCGATATGGACGTTACTCAGGCGTTTCTGCGCGCGTTCAATCCGTATCCTATCGGAACTATGGTGCAGCTCTCGGACGGCAGACACGGGGTCGTCATCAGGCACAATACCAACGTTCTCAGACCCGCGGTGCGCATAGCCGGCTTCGGCGCGGGAGAAGAGCTGGATCTTATGAACGATTTCCGGTTCCTTACCATTTCCGTCACGGGGATATACACCGGAGAATATTCGGCGTGATAAGCTGCGGCGGGCAACGAATAGCCGCCGTTATTAAAGCATAAGGACGGGTAATGAACGACAAAATACACTTTGTGGGCAGGCTTGACCGTGAGATATTCAAGGTAGTGACCGAGGATATTCAGACTGACGAGGTTATTATTACCGAGGAGAGGATAAGCCACATTAAAGCCAGACACCCGAACGATTACGAACGATACTTTGGGTACATTAAAGCAATAATTGAAGATCCGGATTACATTTTGGAAGCAAATAAGCCTGATTCAGCTTTGTTGCTGAAAAGCTTTGAAGATAATGGTAAAAACTATAAAATCGTATTACGTTTAAAAACATCATTAGATCCGGAAGAATATAAAAATTCCATTATTTCATTTCAAAAGGTCGAAAACGATAGATATAAGCGATACAGAAATTCTAAAAAAGTACTTTACAAACGCGAATAAATGTGTTATAATAAATATAGGCTAATAGTAAGCTGTTTGAGGTGGAAAATTTCGTGGCCGTCCACACGCCGCCGGTTTGACAAGAGCGGTTGATAACTCAGCCGCTTTGAGAGATGCAGGAGCCTTGCCACGCCTGCCAAACAGCTGAAGCTGAGCCCCTCGAGTGATCGGGGGGCTTTTTTGCCCAACAGATGAGCCGCCCGGGTCTGACCGGGCGGCTTGATTTATGACTGTTTGTAAAATTCCTTAATAAACTGCTTGAGCAGCTTTACCGAACCGTCAATGCCTAATGCCGAGCTGTCAAGGCAAAGATGATAATTAGACGGCATACCCCACTTTTTCTCGGTATAGTAGTTGTAGTAGGAAGTGCGCTGCTTGTCTATGTGCTTGACATATTCCTCGGAATGCTTTTCGGTGATCCCGTAAACCTCGATCGCGCGTTTAACGCGGTATTCAAACGGAGCGCAGATAAAGATGTTCGCAACTCCCTCGAAATCGCGCAGAGCATAATCCGCGCACCGTCCGAGAATAACGCAGGACTGCGTTGACGCTATCTTCTGAATAGCGTTGAGCTGCGCGAAGAACAGTGTGTCGTCAAACGGCACGCCGCCCTGTCCGTAGGTCGTGGACAGCAGATACAAAAAACTGTTGGGACGCTTTTCGTCGTTGTCCTCGAAATGGCTTTTGTGGATACCGCTCTCGCCTGCCGCTACATCAAGCAGCTTGTTGTCGTAGAACTCCGCCTCGATAGCCTGTGCGAGCTTTTCGCCAATCTCTCTGCCGCCGCTGCCGTACTGCCTTGTGATGGTGATTATCTTGTTGCCCATAATTACGCCCCCTTCTGGAGAATTTTCAGAGGCAAGGGGGATGATATCTCTTTATACTTATCCCGCTAAGAGTTTCCAACAGAATAACAGATCACTGTGCGAAAAAGTGCCGTTTATTAAATGATCTGAAGCGGGGATAAGTATTACCTCTTGCTTCTAACCATATTATAACAGCTTTTTTCGTAAAAAGCAACAATATTAATAAAAGTTTTTTGCGTTTTTTGCGATTTTTGTGAATTGTGCACAATTTGGGCTTAAAATTTTGGCAAATGCAGGCGATGACTTATTACGTTTTCTTCTTTTTCTCTAAGATCGCAGCGGTATTTCTCATCATTCTGTTTAATATGTCAATGTCTTCTTGAGTAGGGGTAAATCCTTTTTTTGGTATTTCAACAGAGGGCTTGGGATCGGTGTTTTGGTTCTTGGGGACTGTTTTATTAGTGTTCATAGTTATTTTCCTTTTCTTAATATAACATCTAAACAGATGTATAAAATTTTATTTATAATTATAACATATAAGTGGGACTTTGTCAATACATTTTATAAGATGTAAAATATACATATATTCATTTTTTATTCTTATGAGGTGTTGATAATGGAAATTAAATCTATTCCTTTAATATTAAAAAATGTGAGAATTCAACAGGGATATACTCAAAATCAGATAGCGGAAATTCTGAACACTACTCAGCAACAAGTGTGCAAGTATGAGAATATAAATCTGAAAAATTATCGTGATCTTCCATTACGTCATCTTGTGACGCTGGCTCGGCTCTACAATGTCAGCGCCGACTATCTGCTCGGGCTTACCGATGTGCCGGATCCCTATCCTAGAAGCCCGGAGCCCGAGGAAAAGGGTCAGGGCGGATAAGCAGCAAAAAAAGGTGTTAAGACCTTGCGGGGGGCTTAACACCTTTTAAATATGCGATCATGTGTGGCTTGGTCAATCTTGCAAGCTTGCATTAATGCGTTCGATCTCTTGCTGAATCGCTTTTGCCAATTCTTCCTTTTTGTCGTCATCCAAAAGCTCTTTAAGATGCTTGAACGTAATCAGATCTTTGCGCAGATTGTCCTTAAATTGT
>JAIEDJ010000355.1 GCA_029068025.1 Oscillospiraceae bacterium
ACCGTGAACGGGGAAAAATATGCTGTTTTTTGGATAACACGTAATTCAATAGATGAGAATCCCGAATACACCGACTGTATATCTTATCCGCCGGTCGGGATAGACAGTAACGGACGATACAGTCCCAACTGCATAGGCGTGGAGGATTGGGCGACCTGTGCTTATTATGTGCGTCCCGCTTTTATACTGCCTTACGATCTTGCGGTAAATCCGGACGGCACGGTGACAACAAATAATTCTCCGGCAATTACGAGTGATAAGACCGGAAATCTGGGAACGCTGACAAACGGATTCACCTGTAATTACAGTGTGAACGACACGGACGCAGCGGACGCGCTGACGGTAACTCTTACGCTGGACGGAGTGCAGAAAAGCAAGTTCACCGCGATAAGGTGAACTCAATACACTTACTCGATCACCGGCAGCGATTGGCTCAAGGTCACGAACGGCAGTCACACGTTTAAGATCTCTGTTACGGACGGAAAGGAAACTGTTGAAAGTACCGCGACGTTTTCACGCAGCGTAAACAGCGCGTTTATCGGTCTTGATACTCCGATGGAGGCTGACGATATCATCCGTGCGTGCAGTCTGAAGGCCGAGGGCTCTTTTCCCGCTGACGCGGTTTGTAAATATGAGGTCACGAACAACGCGCTGGACGACGAGCCTGTCTGGGAGGACTGTACGACTAAGGTCAAGGCGGGGCTGCCTTATTTGTTTCAAAACAAGACGGCGGAGAATGGAGCCGCGTTCAATTTCCGCGTTTCGGTAAAGCGCGGAGCGTCAAACGCGGGCGGTTATATAACAAAGGTATCCGGAGGATTTGAATGATCCGGTCTGAAAGGCGGGAGGAGCTTTGGCGGTAATTTGGATAAAGCAGTCGCTGAAGAAGCGCAACGAAAAGACGCTTGAGCAGCATACAACAAAAGAGGAGATAGCGGAGATACAGGACGCGCTGCTGGAGATAGCGGAGATCATTTCGGCTATGGGAGGTACTGAGCAGTCCGATGAGAAGGGGGCGGGTGAGGATGGCTAAAATCTATGTAAGGAAGATACGCGCGGGGGAGATCACCGCGGAGCAGGTGCCCGAGCGCTGGAGAAAACAGGTGGAGGAGCTGCTTGGGGGTGAGCGCTGATGGACGCTTCGGTTATCGTGGCGATCATATCGGGCGCGGTGACGCTTGCAAACGTTGTTTTTACAACGCTGTTCAGCTCGCTTAGGGACAGAAGGCGCAAAAAGTCATCGGACGAGCGCAATATTGAGGACGGGCTGCAATGCCTGCTGCGTGCCGAAATAATTCGTTCCCATGAGAAATACACGTCGCAGGGGTACTGCCCGATATACGCGAAAGAGAGCCTGCGGCGCGCTTATACGGCGTATCACAATCTCGGCGGAAACGATATCGCAACGGCGCTTTACAATGAGTGTCTGAAGCTGACGGACAATCTTTGATCGGGGACAAAATCCGAGATAGTACATATAATTATTTCGGGAGTGATCAGCAGTTGATAGTTGTTAGAGAATAGTTGTTGGTTGTTAGTTAAGGTGCCGCCTTCGGCGGCAGTTTGGATTGTCTTTGAACAAAGGCATTTATCGTCTGCGTTGAGCACGCGCAGCATAGGCTCTCACGCCAAGTACAACGTTATATACACGCAGTAAGGGTACTTTTGCCAAAATCAACGTGATAAAAGCGCAGGCAATTCGCGAAAGCAAGCGGCGCGTCACGATGGGCGGAGCGACGAAGGAGCGCAGCACGGCGTGACGGGTCGCTTGGCTAGGACGGAGCGAGCGAAGCGAGCGCAGTCCGGTTCGCGAATTGCAAATTTAAATAAGGAGATGAAATGTTTATGATCGACTGGAAAAGAAAGCTCACCAGCAGAAAGCTGTGGGTGGCGGTCGCGGGGTTTGTCGCCGGGCTTATCGTCATTTTCGGCGGAGATTCGGAAAAGACAAGGGAGGAGTCCGACAAGGTCAGCGGCGCTATACTCAGCGGCGCGGCA
The DNA here is from genome assembly GCA_029068025.1 of Oscillospiraceae bacterium. Classification (GTDB taxonomy): domain Bacteria; phylum Bacillota; class Clostridia; order Oscillospirales; family Ruminococcaceae; genus CAG-115. The sequence goes on from JAIEDJ010000355.1 coordinate 1,999, forward strand.
GTCGTCGGGTACATATTCGGCGAGGGACTTACCGACGCTGCCAATAAAAGCGACAAGGGGGATCAATAATGGATATCAAGGGTGTTGACCTTTCTGTATATCAGAGCGGTATTGACTATAAAAAGATGAGCGATGAAGGCGTTAAATTTGCCATTATCCGCGCGGGATTCGCTCAGAACGAGGATAAACAGCTTGAGGCGAATGTCCGCGGCTGTCTTAAGCGTCAGATCGATGTGGGTTACTACTGGTTTAGCTACGCGAAGACAATTGAGCAGGCGCGGAAGGAAGCGGCTGTCTGCCTCAGGGCTATCGGAAGATTCCCCGCGCCGGCATATCCTGTGTTTTTTGACGGCGAGGAGAATTCCATCGCGAACGCGGTCGGGAAAAAGGTCATGACCGACATCGCGCTGGCGTTTATCGAGGAAATTGAAAAAGGCGGGTATCCAAGCGGTATTTACGCGAATCCCGACTGGATGGAGAACAGATACGAGAAGGACAGGATCGTCGGCAAGGTGGATATCTGGCTGGCGCACTGGACGTTTGATCCCGAAAAGAAGTCTCGGTATAACTACGGTCAGACTATGTGGCAGTGGGGAATTGAGAGATTCGGGAATCATGACGCGGACGCGGATCTTTGCTTCGTTGATTATCCCGCGAGAACAGCCGAGTGGTATAAGGATCACGGAGCCGGCTCAGAAAAGAAAACGAATGAGGAGCTGGCTGTCGAGGTGCTGAACGGCGCGTGGGGCAACGGCGTGGACCGCAAGCAGCGTCTGATCGCGGCGGGCTATGACTATGACGCGGTGCAGGCAGAGGTGAACCGTATGCTTGCCGAAAACGCGGCGCACAAGTCCGTCAATGAGATCGCCATCGAGGTGATACGCGGACGCTGGGGCAGCGGCGCGGACAGAAAACAGCGCCTGACTGCGGCGGGATATGATTACGACGCGGTGCAGGCGAGAGTGAATGAAATGCTTGCGGGAAAATAAAAAGGCGCGCTGTAAGGCGAGCCGCCTTTGGTATTTCGTCTCACAAGAAATTGCGCGGTCGAATGTCTTCGCTCGACCACGCAATACTTCTATACCGCACGCTCCCTAATACTTATCCCACTTAGAGTTTCCTATAAAAATATAGGTAACTGTGCGAAAATTGGCTCACTTATCTCAATAATCTGAAGTGGGATTTGTATAAGCAGGCAGGGAAATTTCAAAACGTGCAGGGCGCAGCCCTGCACGTTTCAGTCTGTAGATAAACCTCTTAAATGTTGATCTTGGCTATTTTGCCACGTTGATCTCGGCTGGTTTTATAACGTTGACGAGGGGCTGTTTATCAAAAAATTTCAAAAACGGGCAACACTGCGTGTTGCCCTAGCCGCCCCCGCAAGCGTGTTTCGCTGCGCGAAACCCACTTGTGGGAGCGCTTTTTGAAATTTGCAGTCACCCACGCAATGTTGTCCTTGGCTCGGGCGCTTGTGCTCGGGTTTGGCATGCAGCTCTTGACTTAAAACAACTTTTTCTACAGACTGAAACGTGCAGGACGCAGCCCTGCACGTTTGAAATATCTTTTAAATTACTCGCCGCTGTTTTCGTCTTCCAACTCGCCGTTGACTGCCAGAAGCAGATCTGTGTGGTCATAGTCGTCATCGCCTATATAGACGGTGTAGACATCGCCTTTGAAGAAGATCTCCTCCAATCGGAAGCAGCCCTCAAAGGCTTTTTTTCCAAGATGTTCGAGCGTGTCGGGGAGCTTTATGCTTTTCAGCTCAAAGCAATTGTAAAACGCGTCTATCTCGATCGTTATCAGCTTTTCGGGGAGTGTCACCCCGGTGAGCTTTGCGCAGTTGAAAAACGCTCCCTTTTCAATGCTTGTTATGTTGTCGGATAGCGTTACTTCTTCCATGACATAGCAATTGTAGAACGTGTACGTTTTGAGTGTGCGTACCTTTTCGGGGACACGGACGCTTTTAAGGCTTGTGCAGTCCGCAAACGCGCGGCTTCCTATCTCTGCGACGCTGTCGGGGATATCAATTCCCAGAAGATCATGGCAGCCCGAGAAAGCGTCGCTGCCGATCTTTGTTACGCCGCTCGGAATGGTCAGACTTTGCAGCTTTTCAAGATCGGAGAAGGAGTCGTTTCCGATAGATACAACTGCAAGACCGTCCAGTTTTTCGGGAATAACTATATCGGTGCCGCTGTCATAGCAGCGGATGATCTCAACTCCGCCGTCAGTGTCCTTTATCATATAATTTCCAACTGTGCGGGTGGTGTCCGGGTTTATTACGGGAATATCGTATTCGGAGCTTCCGGAGTTCTCCATGCTTTCATCGGGGAGCTTCCGGCGTATAACGCAGGCGGTCTGTGAGAGCAAAACTATTGCTGAAATGAGTATGAGGATTGTTTTTTTCATTGTGTGGGATCCTTTCGGAGAAAATATACTGTCTATATTATAATACTTTTTGTGACGATTGTCAAGTTAGTGCTGTGGTAAATACTGAAACGGCGCGGAGAGCCGCGCCGCCAGACTGTATAGGATTCCAAAGGGCGCAGCCCTTTGGCGGGGTGCGGGGCGGAGCCCCGCAATTCTCTCCCCCTCTCCCTGAGAGGGTCTTCCTACAAGCCTGGCTCTTATACACCTCT
>JAIEDJ010000356.1 GCA_029068025.1 Oscillospiraceae bacterium
GACTAGCAGCTGCTCATTGGAGCTCATCTCGTCATATGTTTTCGCAAAACCCTGTGCCATTGCATACGCTGACAAATTCGTCTGCGTCATGACTACGCCGATAGCTTTAAGCGGCTCAGTCTCGCCCGTGATCAGAGCGCGCCCGATCGTGTCGACCTCGGACTGCGTTTTATTGTAAAAGGACATGATATCCGACAGCCGCCCCGTGAGCGTTACTGCCATATCAGAAGCCGCGTCGGTTGCCACGCCCATGCCTTTAGCCATTGCCATGTAGGTGCTGCCCATGTTTTTTGCCGTCAGCTCCGAAATGCCGTAGGTTTCGAGTGCGGTCGCGGCGAACTGCTCCATTTTGTATGACATGGCGCCGAATGCTGTGTCAACAACATTCTGTGCCTCGGCAAGATCAGATGCCGCATCAATGGAGCGCTTACCGAAATCAACCAACTCCTTTACGCCGAACGCCAAGCCTATAGTTGCCGCCAAGCCCTTTATTTTATCCTCGATCTGCGCCAGACCATTGTCGATAGGCGCGGCGTTTATTGCCGTGTCTATGCGTATTGAGCCATCGTAGCTTCCCGCCATTTCATCATCTCCTTTGATTTCAGGTATAACAAAAGCACCCTGTTTTCACAAGGTGCTTATTGTATAAAATTAAATTACTGCGTGGAATTTTCTTCCTCTTTGTAAAGCCGTATGAGTTCTTCAGCAACATCTTCACCATAAGAGGTAAAAAACATAGGGGCTTTTATGGTTCCATCGTCTTCTTTATACCAACATTGTGACATTATAACATTTCCGTTGGAGTACCGATATATAAAAACGTTGGCGGTCATCGGGTATTGTTGCAACGTTTGATCTGCAGTATCTTTTACGCCGTCAACATAAACTTTGATATATGGTGCAATATCCTGTGCCGACAAACTGCTATCGAAAGATAAGATCGTTTTCGCCGCCAATTCGTCATTTTCACGATAAAAAATATGTTCTTCATAAAGTCCGCGGCTAATTTGGTTAGGTAATTCTTCGGAAATCGCCGCCTTTGGCAAACCCAATATTTTTTCATAAATCTCAAAACAATCATCAGCATCGGCTTTGCTTGCTTTGAGGTTCTCTAATTCCTCTTTCAGTTGGTCGGTTTCAGATTTCAGCTTTCCGTTTTCTTCCACAAGAGAATTGTATTCCTCTTGCGAAACCCCGGAACACCCTGCAATCAACATCACTGCCGCGCAAAGTATAATGGAAAAAATTTTCTTCATAAGTACCTCCAAGAAGTTTTTCTTCCATTATACACCAGACTGCGCGGTTTGTCAACCTTTAAGCTTCTCCTCGAACTCCGCGATCCTAGCCTTATCCGCCTCTGGGATCTGCGGCTTGATACGGTAACGCTCCTGCATTATCGCGTACTGCCGCCGCTGCTCGTCACCGAGCTTGGAGAGATCTGTGCCGCGTACCCCGATAATATCCGAGAGCGAACAGCCGCCCAGATCGCCGAGCATTGCCAGAAACGCGAACCAATGCAGTCTTTCGCGCGTAATGTCTATCCCGTAACGCGCCCGAAACGCCGAATACACCAGCCTGTTGTCCTGTTCAAAATCGAACGTCGGCGGCTTGCCGTCCGGGACGTGCTCCTCATCGGGATTGCCTCCCGCCATAAACCACCGCAGTCCGCTTTCCGCAACGCTGCTGTCGGACGGGATCCCGTTTCCGTACAGCAGCCGAAGCGCCGTGACCATTTTCTCCGGCTCTGCCAGATCAACGTCGTTCAGCGCCTCGGAGATCTGCATTCCTATGCGGAAATCGGTGCGTATTAAATAACCCTCGTATTCGTCGGGAAAGCCGTCAAGAATTACGTTTAGCATTGCCCATTCTCCTTGCGCTGTACTTGTTCATTCGCTGCTGACGACGCTTTGCTTCCTCCTCGAAATACGGACGGAGCGCGTCGAAAAACTGCATATGCATTTCAAGCGATGGCAGAATATCACCGTAGACCTTTCGGCAGGTACCCTCGCCGAACACCTCGTCAACAGCGTCGCGGAAGTAAATATTCATATCATGCTCCGCCTTGACAAGCTCCTCGGTGCAAATGCTTGAGGGCTTGCCTTTGAGCTTTTTCGCCAGCTCCGCCGAGAATTTCACACGGTCTTTTTCGAGCTTTTTTAACATTC
>JAIEDJ010000357.1 GCA_029068025.1 Oscillospiraceae bacterium
AAAACGGAATCAGTTTGTTGCTTAAATTATCCCAACAGGGGGCTTTTTGTGCTGTCTGCACAAATTGGAGCGGTTCAGTTTGTGTGTCCGCGCTCTGTTTTTTTATTTATGTGCCGCTTTCTTTGCTTTTTTGACTGCGCGTTTTTCGCTTCTGAACGGAACATTTGCTCCCGCGTTCGGCGCGTCGGGCTTCATTACCTGCTCACGCTCTATGGGCTTCATTTTAACGGGGATAGTCAGCGCAAGTCTTACAGTTTCCTCGCGGATAGTAGCTATCATCTCGTCGAACATTATAAAGCCCTCGCGGCGGTATTCCTCAACAGGGTTTCTCTGAGCGTAGCCGCGGAGTCCTATGCCGTTTTTCAGCTCATCCATCGCGTCAATGTGATCCATCCAGTGCTTGTCTACCACCTTGAGCAGGCAGACGCGCTCGATCTCACGGAGATTTTCTTTGCCGAGATCCTTTTCACGCAGATCCACAACAAGCTTTCCGCGGTTTTTGATGAAATTCGTTATATCCTTGGAATCGACTTCGTTAAGCTCCTGATTGTCAAATCTGAGGTCGGTGTCCATCAGGAACAGATTGAGATACTGCGCGCGAAGTCCGTCGAGGTTCCAGTTGTCCGCAACGGAATCCGAGCAGTAGGTGCCGACGTTTTCTTCTATATCCTGGTTCATCATCTGAATGATGTTGTCGTGGATGTCCTCGCCGTCGAGAACCTTTCTTCTCTGTGTATAGATGGTGTGACGCATCTGAGACATAACGTCGTCGAAGTCAAGGACGTGCTTTCTGATGGCAAAGTTGTTGCCTTCGATCTTCATCTGCGCCGACTCGATTGCTCTGCTCAGGAATCCGACCTCAAGCGGAATATCCTCATCAAAGTTCATTACTTCCATGATCTTCTGAACACGCTCGCCGCCGAACAGTCTCATAAGATCGTCCTCAAGGGAGATATAGAAGCAGCTCTCTCCCGGGTCGCCCTGACGCCCGGCACGTCCGCGGAGCTGGTTGTCGATACGGCGTGACTCGTGGCGCTCAGTTCCTATTATAAATAAGCCGCCAAGCTCGCGCACCGCTTCCGCTTCGGGTTTGATCTGCTCATCGAATTTTTTGTTGAGCTCCTGGAATTTTTCGCGCGCCGAGATGATCTCTTCATCGTCGGTCTCGGCAAAGCCCGTTGCTTCGCGGATCATTGCTTCGGAATAGCCGAGCTTGCGCATTTCGGCAAGAGCGAGATACTCGGCGTTTCCTCCGAGCTTGATATCGGTTCCGCGTCCCGCCATATTGGTGGCGATGGTGACGGCGTTCTTCTTGCCTGCCTGAGCGACGATATCCGCTTCACGCTCGTGATTCTTCGCGTTGAGCACTTCGTGCTTGATGCCGCGGGCTTTGAGCAGCTTGGAGAGCTGTTCGGACTTTTCGATGGTGACGGTGCCGACCAGCACGGGCTGTCCTTTCTTATGGCACTCCTCTACCTGGTCGCAGACTGCCTTCAGCTTGCCGTGCACGTTTTTATAGATCTTGTCGTGATTGTCCTTGCGGATAACCGGCTTGTTTGTGGGGATCTCAACTACGTCGAGCGAGTAGATCTGGCGGAACTCGCTCTCCTCGGTCATGGCGGTTCCCGTCATGCCGGACAGCTTGTTGTAAAGGCGGAAGAAGTTCTGGAAGGTGATGGTGGCGAGAGTTTTGCTCTCGTGCTGTACTTTAACGCCTTCCTTAGCTTCGATGGCCTGGTGCAGTCCCGCGTTGTAGCGGCGTCCGAACATGAGACGTCCGGTATTCTCGTCAACGATGATGATCTCGCCGTCCTTGACGACATAATCAACATCGAGCTTCATGATACCGTGTGCGCGGATAGCCTGATTGATGTGGTGGAGAAGTGTCATATTCTCGGGATCCATCAGGTTCTCGACGTTGAAGTACTTTTCAGCCTTCGCTACGCCGTTCGGCAGCAGGTTGCAGGTCTTTTCCTTTTCGTCAACAAGATAATCGCCGTCAAAGTTGTTTTCGTATTCCTCTTTGGTGTCGATCTCGACAACTTTGTCCATTTTCAGCGTTCTGGCGAACTGATCCGCTTTCTGATAGAGATCCGTGGACTTTTCGCCCTGACCCGAGATGATAAGCGGCGTTCTCGCTTCGTCTATCAGAATGGAGTCGACCTCGTCGACTACCGCGAAATTCGGCTCTCGCTGAACAAGATCCTTTTTGAAAATGCACATATTGTCGCGCAGGTAGTCGAAGCCCAGCTCATTGTTGGTGGCATAGGTTATGTCGCAGGCGTATGCCGCGCGGCGCTGATCGTTGTCCAGCTCGTGAGTGATAAGTCCGACGGTTAGTCCCATAAAGCGGTGTACCTTGGACATCCACTCACTGTCGCGCTTTGCGAGGTAGTCGTTGACCGTTACGATATGAACGCCCTTTCCTGTGAGCGCGTTGAGGTACGCCGGGAGCGTCGCAACGAAGGTCTTGCCCTCGCCCGTTCTCATCTCGGCGATACGTCCCTGGTGAAGAACTATGCCACCGATGATCTGAACAGGATAGTGTTTTATTCCGATAACGCGCGATGACGCTTCACGGCAGGCGGCGAACGCGTCGGGAAGGATATCGTCGAGTGTTTCGCCGTTGGCGAGTCTTTCCTTGAGGATGCCCGTCTGGGCTTTAAGCTCCTTGTCAGTCATTTCCTGGTATTTCGGCTCCAGATCGAGTACTGCCTGCTTTATAGGTTCGATTCGTTTCAGTTCTCTTGAAGAATAGGTTCCGAAGATTGATTTAATGATTCCCATTTATGTTTCCTTTCTATTTGTACACTTGAGAAAATATAAATATACAAGATATATTATACAACGAAACGCCGGATTTGTCAACAGTATTTTCTGTGCGCTGCGGTAATTTTTTCTTTTCGGGATATATTCGCCGAAAAATTAAATAATATCTGAAGAGCAGGCAGGTTTAAACGTTGATCTTGGCTGACTTTATAATGTTGACGAGGGGCTGTTGATCTAAAAGAAATTTCAAAACCGGGCAAGGCTGCGCCTTGCCCTAGCCAGCCCTCAGCCGCACACCGCAAGCGGTGTACGGCTGAGGGCTGCTTTTTGAAATTTCTCCTGCGCGTTTACAACGTCGAACTTGGCGAGGGCGCTTTGTGCCGCTTTTGTCACGTTTATCTTGGCGAGGGTGCTGAGATCAACATTATAAACGCGCAGCAAAGGCACTTGCGCCAAGAACAACGTAATAAAGGCGCAGGAATTTCAAAAAGTGTCAAAATTTTTCTCAAGAAAAATTTTGACCGGTTCGGACTTGACGGCTAAGCGTAACAGAGCGCAGCGAAGTGAAGCGTGCCGCCAAGTTCGAATTTTGAAATTATTTAAGATAAGGAGTTGAATGTTATGTATCCGTTCCCGACACCCGATGAAAACGCGGACTGGAGCGAGCTTGCCGACGAATATATGAAGTCGTCGAGCGGCACCGACTGCACGGGGCTTATTCCCGCGGCGGCAAAAAGCGAGAGCGAGCTGGAAAATTACAACGAGTTATATGATTTTCTGCCGACCGCTGTTTCCGATGGAAAAAATGCCGATTGCTGAGCCGTTTTCGGCAAATTCAAGAATTGACCTCCGATTCATCGAGCCGGGGGTCAATTCTTTGTTGAATCTTGATTTTAAGCCGAACTTTGGGTTGAAAGAAGATTACAATTTGTTGAAAACTTGGTTGAAACCGTTAATAACTTGCGTTTATGTGAAATTTTCCGGGATCTCGCAGAACAGAACCGTTGTTTTTCCGGCAGTGCGGACTATCGTACATATGAGATATTTTCCGAGACAATAACGGCTCTGGGAAAGTATCGCCGCGCGTTTCAGCGTAATTTCGGAGCGAAAGAAAATCCCGATCCTGATACCTATCCCATCATCCGTGATCCGGTATTCAAGCGTGCGGAATCGTATGAAAAACGCCATCCACGCGGCGGCGGTTATAAAGCAAAGTACGATCTTTAAGGCTCCGTGTGTAAGGATTAATGCAGTCGCGAACAGGGCTGCACAGAATCCGGAAAATATCCAAATAATTAGATTTTTTTTCATTGTTTGACCGTCTTTCGCGGTAATCACGACTTATGTGGATTTTGGAATGTTGATTTTTGCCTGCGCCGTTTTCGGCAAGTTGATCTCGGCTGGTTTTATAACGTTGCTTTTGGCTGATTTTAAAATGTTGACGAGGGGCTGTTGATTTAAAAGAAATTTCAAAACCGGGCAGTGCTGCGCACTGCCCTAGCCAGCCCCACTCGAGCGTTTTGCGCGTAGCGCATAATGCGTTCGCTCTGCGCTTCGCGCTCCGCTGCACCGAGCGGGACTGCTTTTTGAAATTTCTCCTGCACGTTTAAACTGTTGATCTTGGCTTGGGGGCTTGTGAACAAGTTTGGAAAGTTGATTATGACTTACTTAAGTTAATATGAACAAGTTTGCAATATTTATGCAAAATGACGAAAATACAGTTCCACTATTGACAAATATATTTAACGATGGTAAAATAATAACCGATGTTAAATTGTTTGGTATTATGTTGAAGCAAAGTACTTGACAGGTTCGAGATTTTGCAGTATAATGAACAATGCGGAGCGATAAATCAACAGCCTAGATCAACGCTATAAAGGCAATTTCTGCGCCAAGATCAACATAGTAAAGGTGCAGGAATTTCAAAAAGTGTCGAAAAAATTTTTTCGACCGGTTCTCAATTGACGGCTAAGCGGAGCGCCAAAGGCGCGGAGCGTGCCGCCAATTGAGAATTTTGAAATTCTTTTCAAATCACGAATTTTGAAATTCTTTTCAGATAAGGAGCCTGAATGAAGTATCTTCTGGATTTTTTCGAGAATGAGCTGTGCCCCGAACGGCGGGTGTCCGCCGAGAAATACGCGCAGTTTCTTGAATATTTTCAGCGGTCGATCAGCATAAATCCGGCAGGGCTTGTCGGAGGCGGCGCTTGTCAGTCCGAGATCACGCTGTTGTATCGGGCGCTGGATCATCAATATGATCACGGAGAGAATATTTCCGTTGCGGAGGCTGCAAAGCAGCTGGACGTTTCTATGCCGTTTGTGTCGAAGACGTTGAAGGCTCTCGTTGAAAAGGGATACGCGCAGCGGGTCTCCGATGAGAATGACCGCCGTCTTGTGCGGATCTCCGTTACCAAGGACGGAGAAAAGCTTGTTGACCGTTTTTTTGTAAAGGTGTTCTCGGTTCTGAATACCGCAATGAGCGAGTTTACACAGGATGAGATCGAGTCTATGATCGATCTCTACGGACGCATTATAAACGCGATAGCAAATGCCGTCGCTTCTGAAAGGGGAACATAATGTTAGAGATCAAAAACATCGTAAAGGACTACGACACGGGCGCTGACAAGGTTCACGCGCTGCGTGACGTATCCATCAGCTTCCGCGACTGCGAGCTGGTGGCGATCCTGGGACACTCGGGCTGCGGAAAGACCACGCTGCTTAACATTATCGGCGGTCTGGATCAGTACACCTCGGGTGATCTTATCATCAACGGAAAATCGACCAAGAAGTACAAGGACCGCGATTGGGACACCTACCGCAATCACTCCGTCGGGTTTATTTTCCAGAGCTATAATCTGATCCCGCACCAGTCCGTGCTTGCGAATGTCGAGCTTGCGCTGACGCTCTCGGGAGTTTCCAAGCAGGAGCGCAGAAAGCGCGCGGCTGAGGCTCTCGCGAAGGTGGGGCTTGCGGATCAGCTGTATAAGCGCCCGAATCAGATGTCCGGCGGGCAGATGCAGCGCGTCGCCATTGCGAGAGCGCTGGTAAACGATCCGGATATTCTGCTTGCCGACGAGCCTACGGGTGCGCTTGACAGTGAGACCTCCATTCAGATAATGGAGCTTATCAAGGAGATCGCCAAGGATCGTCTGGTCATTATGGTAACACACAATCCCGACCTCGCCAACGACTACGCGACGCGTATAGTAAGGCTGGTGGACGGCAAGATCAAGGATGATTCCGATCCGTTTGTTCCCGATAATAAGGAGGACGAGAAGGCCAAAAAGTCGGGCAAGAAGCCGTCTATGAGCTTTCTCACCGCGCTTGCGCTGTCAAAAAACAATCTGCTCACCAAAAAGGGAAGAACGTTTCTCACGTCCTTTGCGGGAAGCATCGGAATTATCGGCATAGCGCTTATCCTGTCGCTTTCAAACGGCGTTAAGCTGTACATAGACAGCGTTGAGCGTTCTACGCTGTCATCGTATCCCATTACGATACAGCAGGAAACCATAGATTTTTCCAACATGATGTCCTCAATGATGGGAATGAGCGAGGTCGACCGTTCTGACCGCGAGGAAGACCGAGTTTATACCAACAACATTTCAACCGAGATGGTGAAGACTATGCTTTCCGAAATGCAGACCAACAACCTTAAGGCGTTCAAGGAGCATCTCGAAAGCGATCCCGACCATATTCTCGACAGTATACGCGAGATCAAATACAGCTATTCCTCCAATCTTTACATATACCGCAAGGATCTGAACGACAAGATAGTACGTGTGAATCCTTCCACGGTTATGGAAGCGATGATGGGCGAGGGCATGGCGAACAGTATGGCTCAGATGAGCAGCACTTATTCCTCGCTGATGGGCGGCTCAGGCAACGGTTACGACGTCTGGAGCGAGCTGCTGAGCACCGAGACCGTGAAGGAACAGTATGAGGTGCTCGCGGGACGCGTTCCCGAGAGCTGGGACGAGGTCGTTGTTATCGTGAACGATCACAACGAGCTGTCCGATGTGACGCTCTATTCGCTGGGTCTGCGCGATCAGAAGGAACTTGGAGACATGATGTCGGCGATCATGGTCGGAGAGACCTTCGATATTGATTCGGGTGATATGTCCTTCAGCTATGATGAGCTTATGTCACTGAGATTCAGACTTCTTGTAGCTTCCGACTTCTACGAGAAGGATCCTGAGGGCGGCTATAAGGATATGCGCAAGAACGATGACTTCATGACAAAGGCGCTGGAATCCGCTCCCGAGATCAAAGTAGTCGGAATACTGCGTCCCGATGGCGACTCCATACTCGCATCCACCAACAGCGGCGGGATCGGCTACACTCACGCGCTCACCACGTATATGATACAGCGCGTGGAGGACAGTGCGCTTGTCAAGGAGCAGCGCGCGGATCCCGAGATCGACGTGTTCACCGGGATCGAGTTCCCGAAGAAGGACGAAAAGCCAAAGGAGCCCATGTCTCAGGAAGAGGCTATGCAGCTTGTTATGGAAATGATGGCTCCCGAACAGATCGCGTCGCTTTCACAGGCGATCATTGCGGGACTTACTCCCGAGCAGCAGCAACAGCTTATGACGCTGCCGCCCGAGCAGCAGCAGACGGCGATCTTCGGAATGGCGGAGCCTTCGGCGCTGATGTCGGCGTTTATGCAGACACTCACCGCCGAGCAGATCCAGAAGATGATGGAGCTTACACGCGAGCCGGAAAGCACGGAGGCTACATATGACGGAAATCTCGAGCTTCTGGGAGTGGCGGATCTTGCGAAGCCGAGTTCCATATCGATCTACGCTAACGATTTTGACAGCAAGGAAAGAATCTCCAAATTCATCAGCGATTACAACCAGAAAATGGCCGATGAAGACAAGAAAGAGGACGCTATCCAATACACGGATTATATTGGGCTGATGATCTCCTCCGTTAGCACCATTATTGACTCGATATCTTACATTCTGATCGCGTTTGTGGCGATCTCGCTGGTAGTTTCTTCCATAATGATCGGCATTATAACGTATATCTCCGTTCTTGAAAGAACAAAGGAGATAGGTATTCTCAGAGCGATGGGCGCGTCGAAGCGCGACGTTTCCAATGTGTTCAACGCCGAAACGCTTATCGTCGGATTTACCGCGGGCGCTATCGGAATCATTGTGACGTTGCTGCTGAATATCCCGATAAACATTATCATAGAACATCTGACCGACATAAAGAATATGTCGCAGCTACCGTGGCAGGGCGGCGTGATACTTGTTGTGATCAGTATGCTGCTTACGCTTATCGCGGGTCTGTTCCCGGCTTCCGTTGCCGCGAAGAAGGACCCCGTTGAAGCGCTCCGCACGGAATAACATAATAAAAATGCGCAGTACGGCGGTGCTGCGCATTTTTATTGATTCTGATGAAGCAGAACATT
>JAIEDJ010000358.1 GCA_029068025.1 Oscillospiraceae bacterium
ATGCAAGACAACGGCGGGAATACTTATGCACTTAACGAAAACGGTTCCGGTGTGTCTTTGCAATTCGTTGCGGGAACGCAAAAAGCCGGAAGCGAAAAATACCGTATTTCATTCTACAAAAATCATGAGCTTATTCCGTTTAACGGTGATTATCTTTATTTTGATATTTTATTGGAAGGCGGAAAGATCGGTATCACCGACATTGAAATAAATGATGTACAAGCGGGAGATTTTCTGTATTGTATAGCGGTTCCCACAGCCTCTTACAATGAGTTCGCCTATCCGAAAAAGACCGACACGATAGTTGTTGTTAGGTCCAAATAATGACCGGGAGAAGTGAATGTATGAAGCTCGAAATAAAAGACATTTCCAAGACCTATTCTAAAAAGCGTGTTCTGGATAAGGTTTCAATGGAATTATCGGTTGGAGTGTACGGGCTGCTTGGTCCGAACGGTGCGGGAAAATCAACTCTAATTGGTATAATAACGGGACTTGTCACACCGGATAACGGTGATGTCATATATACCGATGAAAGCGGCTTTAAGCTGCACCAAAAATTAGGTTATCTGCCGCAGTACCAGAGCTTTTACAAAAACTATTCCGCTATCGAGTTTTTGCTATATATGTGCGCGTTAAAAAATTACACGCCAATCAATGCGAAAACATATTGCGGCGGGTTGCTTGATATGGTCAATTTGTCGGACGTTGGACAAAAGAAGATCGGCGCGTTTTCCGGCGGAATGAGACAGCGTCTGGGGATCGCACAGGCGCTTATCGGTGATCCGAATGTGTTGATTTTTGATGAACCGACCGCAGGACTTGACCCCAAAGAACGAATGCGTTTCCGCAACATAATTTCCTCTCTTGGAAGTGAAAAGATCGTTATTCTCGCAACGCACATAGTTTCGGATATCTCATATATCGCTAACAAAATAATTCTTCTGAATAGGGGGAAAATGATCGGATTCGGAACCGAACGTGAGATCATTTCCGAGGTCGCGGGGAAAATATGGGAAAGCGAAATACCAAGCGAAAATGTACTTGAGGTTATGAATACAATGCGTGTCTCAAACGTTTTATCACAAGGAGCTTTAAGCAAAATCAGAGTTGTGAGTGACTATAAACCGTTTGATAATGCCGTACCCGTGCCGCCCGATCTGGAGGACGTTTGCTTGTATAAATTTGGTGAATTGCAATGAAAATGTTATACTTTGAAATGCGGAAAAGCTGGCTTAGAATTCCGATCTTTATCGCGTTGATAGTTATGTCGGCTTTGAGCGTTTTTAAACTGAACGGAGAGTGCAGAACAGCAAACATAAGACGAACCGGCGAGGGAAAAGAGTGGTATTGGAGAGCATATAAACAGTATTGCGGTGAGATATCAAATGAAAAAATCGCAGACTTTCGAGCGATCTCCGATACAATTTCGGCTCAATACAACAGCGGAAATTACAGCGCCGAGTATAACGACAAATACATTACGGGATATTTGGCGGGCGATTATGTACTGCTCAATATTGATATTAAGCGTGAGATCGCCTATGCCGTGACCTATCCCAACATATCAAATGTGATTGCTGCAAGAGCATACGAGAATATTGAACTTTATAATAAAAACGGCATGAACTATGAAGCTAAAAGAAATTACTTGATCTATCATGCATATCAAAACCGAAGCATTCCCGAATACCGCACAACATTATGGGCGGAAATATTTTTTAATTACGATTTCTCATTGCTTTTGTGCGTTATTATGCTTGTTGCAGGACTTTCGCCATGTTTCACAAACGAGAAAGAGAGTGGAATGGAAACGCTGATAATTGCAGCTAACAAAAAGACACAAACCGATATAACGAAAATTTCTTCGGCGGCTGTCTATTGCGCTATATTGTCCGTGTATTTTGCCGTATCCGATATGATCTCACTGCATTTTCTTGTTGGAGTTGACGGATTGAATATGCCGGTCTACTCTGTCGAGACGTTTCAAAAGTCACCGTTCGGGTTCAGCCTATTATGGGCAATTTTGGTGTGGGTATTTACGCGTTTTATATCGCTTTTCTTTTTTTCGCTTATTATTCTCTTCATTTCAAAAATTACACCAAATACTATTTTGTCTATAGCTGCGGGATTCGCTTCATTGCTGCTCTTAAC
>JAIEDJ010000359.1 GCA_029068025.1 Oscillospiraceae bacterium
TTCCCGCGGTCGTCGGGGTGAACTATATCCGCAAAAGGACTTGCCGAGCCGGTGTAAGCGTCAATTGTGTCCAGATGTACATCATAGTTTCTGTCACCTATCAGGAATACCTCGCCCATCTCAAAATCCACATCAACGATCATGGAATTTGTAGCGAGAAGCACCTCCTCGGTGCGGTTTTTCGAGCGCTCTATGATCTTGTCGCTTCGCAGCTGATCGTTTATGTTGTTGAACGCTATGCAGAAGATCGGGTTTTCGTCCGAGCCGCCAAGTCTTCTGTGGATACCCTCAAGATAAAGCAGCTGTCCCTCGCGGTCATATCGGCGTACTATAGCGCGAACCGCCTTGTCTGTCTTCATAGCCTCCAGGCAGGCGTTCTTCGATTTCTCCACATCATCGGGGTGAACATGCTTCCAGATGTCGATATTATCCCCGTTGAGATCGTCAACGTTGTAGCCCATGATCTGCATATAGCCTTCATTCACGCGGATAAGCTCCAGCCGCTCGTCAACCAGCTCATAGATCCCGAGACCTCCGAAAACGCTTCCGATAAACTTGGATACAACAGGACTGCTGCCCAGAAGCTCATTGATGTTGACTTCTATGCTGCTGTGCTCGACAAGCTCACCCGAAGCGGAGACCTCGTCCAGCGCTATCAGGTCGGTGAAATCCTTCTCGGGAACGGGTCTTGAGAAATAGAAACCCTGAATATACGAGCAGCCGACGCTGACAAGGAAATCATATTGCTCCTTGGTCTCGACTCCCTCCGCGAGCATGGGCACGTTGAGCCACTTGGACATACGGGAAATAGCGGTGACGATAGTCCCCACCTTGCCGTTTTTCTCAAAGCCCTGCATAAATTTCATATCCAGCTTGAGGATATCTATCGGGATATCCTTGAGCGTATTCAGCGAGGAATATCCGCTGCCAAAGTCGTCCATCAGCACGGGATAGCACTTTCCGCGGAGCCGCCCGACCGTGTCCAGAAGCTGCGCGGGGTTGTCATTGTACGCGCTTTCTGTGATCTCTATGCGGAAATACTGGGGATCTACCTTATAGCGTGTTGTAAGGTCGCTTATTATTGTAAAGATGTTCGGATTATACAGGCTCATTCTCGATACGTTCACCGATATCGGGAACGGCGGCAGACCGCTGTCGGCGCGCTTTTTCATATAAATGCACACCTGCTCCAGCACGTACAGGTCAAGCTCCGCGACAAAGCCGTTTTTCTCAAATACGGGAATAAACTTAGCTGGCGGGATCATGCCCTTTGTCGGGTGATTCCAGCGCACAAGCGCTTCGGCACTGACAAATTTCTTCGCCTTGATGCCGTATATCGGCTGATAGCACACATAGAACTCGCCGTTCCGGAGCGCGCGGCGGCTCTCGTCGCGTATCTCCTGCTCCTCAAGCACCCTTTTTCGCATATTTTCATCATAATACGCAATATGCTCGCGGAAGCTGCCGTTGATGGAACGGCACGCCATGGACGCTCTGTCCACCATATGGTCGGCGGTGAGACTGCGGTCGGTGATCTTGTATACGCCTATGTACAGCTGTATATCATGCGAGATATCTCCGCTCTCGGCTATCGCCTTCTGAACGCTGTCCAGTATCATCTGCGGATGAACCGATCTCTCGGAATACGGGATCATCATCACGAAGTTATCCGCGAAAAACCTCGCGTAAACGCCGTCTTTGCCGATGATCTCCCGCATAACATCGGCGATCCTTATAAGCACGCGGTCACCGGTCTCGCGTCCGAAAATATCATTGATAACCTTGAAGCTGCCAATATCCAGCTTCATCATGGAGTATTCCGTCAGCGGATTTTCATCAAGCATACGCTGCGCGTTCTTGATGAACGCCGAACGGTTGTAAAGCCCCGTGAGTCTGTCAAAGTATGCGGTGATGCGCAGATCGTTCTCGGTGACCTTCTCCTGTGTATAATCTGTAATATGCGCACGGATCGTCTCTTTGCCGTCCCCGGATATGCTGACCCGGACAAGCGCCTGAAGCCAGATATCGTCGCCCGATAGGGTCGTACATCTGTACGTGTGCTTGAATTGACCGCCGCCCGCGGTCACGGCGTCGGAGGTTTTATCGCGCAGGATCTGCGTATCCTGCTCTGATATCCCCCAATACGCGTCGCCGCCGAGCTTTTCGATACAGCTTTCACGGTCGGAGAAGCCCAGCAGTTCCACAAATTCCCGATTTACATACATACCGCACAGTTCTCCGTGCGAACCGATCTCCGCATAGGCTATACCGCCCGGAGCGTTGTCAAGCAGCTCGTCAAAGCGGTTTTCGCTCTGAGGATCGCTGATCGTTTCCTCTTGCTCCATATGCAGTACGCTTCTTATGCAGCGCTCGATAGTGTCTTTGTCTGCGCCGCGCGGCACGATATCCGACGCGCCCAGCAAAACGGCGCGTTCCCTTGTCTGCTGATCTGCGTCGGGCGTGACCATCACTATGGGGATCGTTTCCGTTGCGGACTCGGATTTGATCTGTTCCGCAAGCTCGGGCATAACGCTGCCCATCAGAACCACACTGATCTCGCTTGATCTCAGGCACAAAATATCAAACGCCTCTTGTTCGTCCGCGGCGGTGATGGTCTCAAAGCTGTTTTTCAGCGCGTCGGACAATACCCCGATATTGGCAAAAACGCTGTTGACTATCAATACGATAACCGATTTATCCATAAGCTTTTCCTCCAAAGCATAATAATCTACTTTAAATTGTACAATATTTTTCAAAAAAAGTCAAGGATTTTTATTTAAAATGTTATAAAAATTGACAAATCCGCCGCGGGCTTTATTGCCCGCGGCGGTCAGCTTGTATAAAAACTCCTCTCGGGGGAGATGTCACGAAGTGACAGAGGGGCTGACCGACAGACCCCCGCCCCGCACCTTGCCAAAGGGCACACATTATGCGCTTCGCGCAAAACGCTGCCCTTTGGAATCCCGAAAAAAGACTTTTTCTACAGACTAAAATCCGCCGCAAGCCAAATGGCTCGCGGCGGATTTTATATTGGGAGAAACTGTTATCAGTAGATATTGTGGTCGTACATATAGCCGCTTATTTGTTCGATGCTGCTTTTTTTTGCGTCAAAGCGGTAATACTTTCCGGAATCGTCAAATGAAACAGAGACCGTTTCACCATTATAGTATACATCGAACAGGGCATTGCCGTCGCTGTCGCAGCCAACGACCCAATCGGGAAAGCCGGAAGGGTTGGGGAAATCATCTTCGCGGAGGAGTGTGAACTTTGACCCCTTGACAATAGAAAACAGCTCAGCGGCGTTTTCATCGTGCAGATCGAACGTGTCTTCTTCCATGCCGCCCGCGTGAATAACAGCCGGCTTTACGGACGCTATAAAGTTGTACCAGCGGTCAAGATCTTCCTGTGTTCCTTGGATACTTCCATGTGTTTCCATTTGGGGATGCTCAGGTCCAAGACCGTAAACGTATCCGCCTTTCACATCCGGTATTTCGGACGGGGAAAGCGTCGTACATTTGAAATGCGCGTGATCCGCGTCCGTAGCGGCATACTCAAACATTTCCGGAGAAAAACGGAACTCAACTCCGTTTTGGAAATCGAGCAGAGAATTGCCGGACACAACAAGCCTGTTTGACGTGCTTACATAGGGCGAGACCGTATCGCCGTTTAAGCCGGTTCCTTTAAGAAGGATAAGCTTTCCCTCTTTGGTCACACCGACAAAATTGCAGTTGGCACTGTCGGAGCGAATATAGTCGCCGCCTCCGATCGCTATGATGTCAATATCATCGAGATGATAAAGTTTAAATCCGGATTCTAATGTGTAATATGACTGGCGAACCATCATATTTCCGCGGCTGCCGCCGGAATTGCCGGCAGGTATCGGATCAAGGTCGACCACTGAGATCAGCGTATCTTGATCATCGGAATGGGGTTTTTCAAAGTCGCGTTGGAACATAATAACGGACATTTTATCCATGTACATATAATTGTTGCTGTTGTCGGCTGTCGTTGTGTATATATTTTCTCCCACCAGAGATACAAAAATTCTTTTGTACGTATCAACATCATAAAGAGTAGTGCCTGTTATCTGCGCTCTTCTTATCGGGGATAGCGAGCCGGGATCTACCGGTGTGCCGTCGGATAATGTTGAGCTGTCCGTCATGGGGATCTTGCCCAGATCAAGATCCGGATAAAATTCTTTCATGTTGTGCTTAAACGGATCGTTCTTGTCAAGATATTCAATGAAAGCCGCGTCAAGCTCCTCATACGGGATATGCTTATCCCAGAGTGAGGCGAACTCATTGCGGGAGATATCCGTTCCCGATTCGATACCGCTGCCTTGGAAGTTGTATGAATATTGCCAGTTCTTTTTAAGAGTAAGATTATCGATAGAGGCTCCGGTGTAGCCGGTGGAATACGCCGCAACGGGGAAATCAATAGTATAGGAAGGGCTGCCGTTGTAATTTATGCGCGCAACGGCTTCGGCGAGCATTTTCGCGTCCTTGTTTTCCGTTTTGAAGTGGAAGCACCAATAGCGGTTTCCCGCTTCAAGATGATCGGACGGATCGTATTCCTTCAGCTCGCTGAGATCGCCGATACAATATTCGTAAGGTTCAGTGTCGATATATCCTGTCTCGGTCATTTCGCCGTTGTATTTCGAGAAGATGTGAACGATCGAGTCGCCGCCATACGGACGCACAACAGCTTCGTCAATGCCGTCGAAGTTTATATCCATAATACGCGTGCTGAAGCTTGATATATCGGAGTATTTTTCAAGAAGCAGCTGCTTGCAGGCATCAAGATCAGCCTCATTCGCCGATACAAACCCATGGTTGATGGGATCGTCGGAGGTGATGGGAGGTTTTACAACGCCGGAACGGTCAAGGAAACGCGAAACGGTAAAGATCCCCGCACCCAGCACCAGACACGCGGCTATCGGAGCGGCTATGCGGTACCATTTGAGCGGACGGCGTGCCGATGTGTCTATTTTCAGCGCCTTTTCGCTGTCGCCGCCGAGAGCTTCGTCATAGAATTTATCGTCAATTTCCCCGAGCAATTCAAAAAGCTGGGTATTTTTCATATCTCAAACCCCCTTCCTTTCAAATAGTCAATAAGACCTTTGCGGGTTCTGCCGAGATTTACCGAAACGTTGTTCTGCGTTATGCCGAGGCGCTGCGCGATGGACTTTACGCTCTCGCACAGGGTGTATCTTGATACGAACGCTATGCGCTTCTCCGAGGGGAGCGTTTCAAGATATTCGTTCACGGCAGACAGAAGCTCATGGCGCTCAGCGGTAAGCTCCACGCTGCTGTTGTCCGAAACACACTCCGCAAGCTCGTCGAGGATAAGCGGGATCTCTCCGCCGCCGCGCTTTTCGGAGCGCTCGCTGCGGTAGCGGTCTATAGCCGAGTTGCGCGCGATCTTCGCGGTATAGGCGCAAAGGCTGTCCGGCTGTTCGGGCGGAATGCTCTCCCAGACCTTTAAATATGTATCGTTTACACACTCCTCCGCGTCCTGATCGTTTTTCAGTATGTTTTTTGCTATTCTTGAACAGTTGACGCCGTATTTTTCGCTGACCGCAGAAAGAGCGCGTTCGTTTCTCGTGTTGAAAAGCGCGATGATCTCTTTATCTGTCAATTCTGTCACCTCATTTGTTTTTGTTGTGCCGTTAAGGAAAAGTTCGTGCATTACCCCTGTCTTTAAACCGATATATGACCCGCGCGGACGGTCAAGCCCGCGGCGGATCTGATATCGGGAGAAACAAAATGAAACAGTTATTCCAGGATACTAATGATAGCTTTCATGGAAGTGTCAGAGACAAAGGTATAGGACTTTCCCGAATCGTCAAATGTCACTTTGAGCCAGACACCGTTGTAGTGTGCAGTGAACAGGACGCCGCCTTCGCTGTCACAGCCGATTATATCCCATTCCCAGTCATCGTCTCTGACATCATCCATAAGTCCGAGCTCGACCGACCGTACCATGTTAAG
Source organism: Oscillospiraceae bacterium (assembly GCA_029068025.1). Classification (GTDB taxonomy): domain Bacteria; phylum Bacillota; class Clostridia; order Oscillospirales; family Ruminococcaceae; genus CAG-115. The sequence continues at coordinate 5,991 of JAIEDJ010000359.1, forward strand.
AAGCTTTTCGGCTTCGGAGTCGGGCAGCGCATGAGTGTATTTTCCGCGGTCAGCCGCGTGAATGACAGCGGGTTCCACAGAAGAAATATAGCTGTTCCAACGGTCAAGATCCTCCTGTGTTCCGGCGACATTTTCATAAACCTCTTTTTTAGGTATGCTATCGCTGTCATAAGCGGAGCTGTAAACAAATCCGCCCCTTACGGAAACCTCCGGAGCGTATGCCGCACATGTGAAATGCGCGTGTTCCGTGTCCGGGTCGGCATAGTCGAACATTTCCGGGAAGAACGTGAAATTAACGCCGTTTGCGGGATCGTACAGAGAATTGCCCGATACCTCGAGCTTGTTCGACGTGCTGATACGGGGCGAGACCGTATTGCCGTTTATGTCCGTTCCTTTGAGAAGGATAAACCTGCCGTCTCTTGTCATGGCGACAAAATTACAGTTAGCGCCGTCCGAACGTATATATTCGTTATTTCCGATCACTAAGATATCGGTGTCATCCAGCCGGTAAAGCTCAAATGTATAATTCTGTTGGTACTTGTATGTTCGGGTGACGATATTTCCGTGACTGCCATCGGTGCTGTCTACAGAGATCGGGTCAAGGTAAACATATACATTTGGCAAATTCTGTCTGTAAAAGACAACGAACATTCTGTCCATTCGTATATAGTCGCTGCCGTCCTCGGCTAATTTGAATATATTTTCACCCGCCAGATACGCGTAAGCGCGGTCGCCGTAATGGATCCCCTCGATCAGTGCGTTCTTTATCACGGGAGACTTATCGGCTTCAAACGACGCGCTGTTCATTAAGGGGACATTATCGAGATCAAGATACGGTATGTCGTCCTTTTCAAGATATTCGATGAATGACGCGTCAAGCTCCTCATACGGGATATGCTTATTCCAAAGCGAATTGAACTCGTCACGCGAGATATCCGTTCCCGATTCGATACCGCTGCCTTGGAAGTTGTATGAATATTGCCAGTTCTTTTTAAGTATAAGATTATCGATATTTGATCCGGTGTAGCCGGT
>JAIEDJ010000360.1 GCA_029068025.1 Oscillospiraceae bacterium
ATTCAAGGTTTACCCCCTTTCAAATTGCGTTTTAAGGAACCCTCGCCCTAAAACCAATACCCCCTAACAACTATGTAATGCCTAAAACCGTCTCATACACCGGATTACAGAAAACTTTCGGTAATGCTAATAAAGCCAAAATGTTAATGCATTATCACCACCTCACTTTCGCAGGTTGAGGAAAAACTTTTTTGCTTTGTTTTGCGCAAAATTATGTATCTGAACATTTTGCTCTATCACAAAATACCTTTATACAGCATGCCGCTGGACCCCGTGGGTATTTTTCAGGACTTGACAATGCAGCCGCTTTGTGATGCAATATAATAGGTATGGTGGAGGCTCGAATTATGAAAAACAACAACTTTCTGCAAAGCGTGAAGTGTGCGGTCAAGGGCGTGGCAAGCGGGTTTCGCGCGGAGCGTAATTTAAAGATCTATACGGTCATTGCGCTTGTTTTTCTTGCGCTGAATATTATCACTTCATCTGGCTTGTATGATTACATTATCCTGCTCGCGCTGACTTGCGGAGCTTTCTCCGCCGAATACATCAATACCGCGATAGAGCGTCTGTGCGACAGTTTTTGCCCCGAGATCGACAAGAACGTGAAGTTCATAAAGGACGTGGCTGCAGCAGCGGTATGTGTTATGGGAATTGCTTTTTTCGGCGCTGAGGGCGCGATACTTATCTCAAATCTGCTATGATTATTTTGAAAATGTACATAACGATGATTCCTGTGATCATAGCAGGAATACTGAATATGCTGTTCGTGAAAACGCCGCTGTATAAACGGATCAACCGCCCGATCGACAGCGGCGGGACGCTTCGTGACGGCAAGCGGGTTTTCGGGGAAAATAAGACGTGGGCTGGATTTTTCGGAATGATCGTTTTCGGAGCTGCAGCACAGGTGATATGGGGACTCGTGTGCACGGGATTTCCCGAGCTATGTCCGATCTATTCGCGCTTCGGGAACACTCCGCTGTTCAATCTCGCGGCGGGCGCGGCAATGGGCTTCACATATGTTCTTTTCGAGCTCCCGAACAGCCTTGTCAAGCGTCGTCTCGATATTCCAAGCGGAAAAACGGTGCGTGGCTTAAAGGGCGCGGTGTTCTTTGTCATTGATCAGGTGGATTCGCTTTTCGGAGTTGCGGGAGTGTTTGCGGTGCTGTTTCCGATGACGGTCTTGGAATATTTTGCGTATATTCTGCTTGGTGCCGGAACTCACATCGCCATCAACTCAATACTGTATGCCACACGAATTCGCAAAAACTTGTGAGGGAAAAATGTTTATCGGAAAATACAACAGATCTGTGATTTTAACATATGTCGGCGTTGCGGCAGCGTTTGCCGGTATAGCTTTCGCCGTTGAGAGTATGCCCGCGCCCGCGATGATCGCGCTTGCCGCCGCCGGAATATGTGATCTCTTTGACGGAGTTATAGCGCGGCGATGCAAGCGTGACAAGTCCGAAATGGAATTCGGCGTACAGATAGATAGTCTCGCGGACGTTGTGGGATTTCTGGCTCTGCCCGCGGTGTTGGGCATGAGACTTGCCGACGGCATTGGCATCGTGAAATATCCGCTTCTTTTCTGCTATGTTCTCTGCGGGATCATACGGCTTGCGTGGTTTAATACCTCCGCGGCGGCAGAAGGTGTGCGGACACATTACGACGGGCTTCCCGTAACTTATGCGGCACTGATCATTCCCGTAACGCATGCGGTTCTGGGTTTTTTCCCCGAATTCAACGCCGCGTTGATATGGGCGGCGGAATACGCGATCATCGCGGTGCTTTTTATCCTGAACGTAAAGATCGCCAAGCCGCGCGGAGTATGGTACATTATTTTCGGCGCGCTTGCTGTAGGGATCATTGCGTTGATCTTGGTGAGAGATGTTTTATGCTGATTTACGACAGAGCCGCGGGGCAGCTCCGCGAGGAGCTTGAATACGGCGCAAAGAGCCTTGATCTTCTCTATAACACGGCGTTTGGCAGGGCGCTTCTGAAAGCGTTTTTCTGCCGTGGTATTTACTCCAAAATAAACGGAGCGTTTATGAAAAGCAGGCTTTCGGCGAGAAAGATCAGACCCTTTATTGAAAAATACGGTATTGATCTTTCGCTGTGCGAACGCACCGAATTCAACAGCTTTGACGATTTTTTCACGCGCCGATACCGCTTCACGACCGACTGTACAGCCGATGAGCTGATAGCGCCGTGTTGCGGGAGGCTTGCGGCATACCCGATAACCGATGAACTTACGCTGAAGATCAAGCATAGTGTTTATACGCTTTCCGAGCTAGCGGGTGGGATCGACGTTTCGGGCTTTGGTGAGGGAGTTTGCCTTGTTTACCGTCTTGCCGTTGAAGATTGTCACAGGTATGTCTTTTGCGACGACGGCGGGCTTATCCGCACGGAGGAGCTTCGCGGAGAGCTGCATACGGTACGTCCGATCTCGGAAAAGTACCGCGTTTTCTCACGCAATCACCGCGTTTGCTCCCTGCTCAAAACCGAGCGCTTCGGGGAGATAATACAGATAGAGGTCGGAGCTTTGCAGATCGGAAAGATCACCAATCACGCCGTTACCGCTTTTTCGCGTATGGACGAAAAGGGATATTTCGGCTTTGGCGGTTCGACGATAATACAGCTCTTCAAAAGCGGTGTGATAGAGCTCGATGGCGATATACGCTCGAATTCCGAAAACGGCACGGAAACGCTCGTTAAAACGGGCGAAAGAGTAGCGAGGAGGTTAAAATGCTAAAACGTCTTAACATTTATTTCAAGGAAATGTATCCGATAATTCCGCGTCTTTTGCTCGGAATTATCGTATTCGGAGAGATATATTTTATCGTGCTGCTGAACAACGGCGTGACGGATTTCAAGATCAATTATCAGGAATTTATCGGCGGATTTACGGTGTTCAGCTTTCTATTGTGGCTGCGTATCGCGGACGATTTCAAGGATTACGAGCTTGACTGCCGCCTGTTCTCAAGCAGACCGCTTCCGTCAGGCCGCGTAAAAAAGAGCGATCTCGGTATTTTCGTGGGAATTCTCATCGCCGTGACTGTGGCACTGAACGCTGTTTTCATGAACAACATCTGGTTTTTCCTGTTTCTGTATGTTTACGGAACGCTGATGTCGCTGTGGTTTTTCAGCAGGAAAAAGATACAGAAAAGTCTGCCACTGGCACTCGTAACGCACAATCCCGTGCAGATGATAATGAACGTTTACATCATCTCGTTCACCTGCATAAAATACGGTCTTTCCGCATGGACGCTTACTAACTTCCTTGCCGCTTGGACGTTGTATTTCCCCGCACTTATTTGGGAGGTTTCGCGGAAGATACGCGCTCCGAAGGACGAGACGGAATATGTTACATACTCCAAGCTGTTCGGCTACAA
>JAIEDJ010000036.1 GCA_029068025.1 Oscillospiraceae bacterium
CTGAACCTTCAGCTGCTGCGTTCTCGCGCGTGCCAGCTCCATACGCTTGAGCTTCTGAGCCTCGGTCTCGCGCTTGTTGCCGTACTGCTTGCCCTTCTGCTGAGATTTCTGCTGTATCTTCTGCTTGCTGCGGAAGTTGTCGTTGTTCATCTTGCCCGCGGGCGCAATAGTTTCATAGCGCTCGTTGTACTTATCAAGCTCGACATAACTGCCGCGCGTATCGACCGTCTTGCGGACCTGCTCGCCGCGCTGAACCGCCTCGCCCTTCTGCTTCTGCTGAACGGGCGGAGTGTTTACCTTGATCTTGCTGGAATCTATAGCGGGCTTTGCCGCATTGGGCTTCACAGCAGACTTGCTCTGCGGCTTGTTATTGTTGTTATTGTTATTGCTGCCGCGGTTGTTACGATCATCTCTGCCGCGCTGATTGTCACAGTTGTTCTGATTATCCTTATTTCCTTGGAAATTGCGGTTATCCTTCTGCTGATCGCCGCGGTTGGGCTTACGCGAGTTGTCCTGCTGCTTAGCGTGAGCATCAGCGGCAGGCTCCGGCTTCCTCTCGGGCTGAGCCGCGGGCTTGTTCTCCGGCTTTGCTGCGGGCTTCACGTCGTTTCTGACCTCGGACTTAGCCTCGGGCTTGACTTCGTTCTTTGCCTCCGGCTTTGCGGCAGAAGCGGCAGACTGCTTTCCTTCTGCCTTTGCGGCAAGCTTATCCGCCGGCTTTTCCTCGCGTCCGGGCTCCTGCGCCTTGATCTCAGACTTAGCGGGCTTCTGTGCCTTCTCCGCCGCGTTTTCAGCCGAGCTATCCGCATTCTCCGTGCTCTCTCCGGTTTTCTCGGCAGACTTCTTGGCAGCGGGCTTTTTCGCCGGCTTCTTTTCGGGAGCGGCAGGCTTCTCTGTCTTGATATCCTTGGTTGCCGCAAACGCCGTCATAGCGTTAGCGACCTCGTTCTTGCGTGTGTATACTTCCAGGACATAGTTCACCTCATCGGCGGAGATCGTCGAGGTATTTTTTCTCGGATTGCTCAAGGGAAAAACCTTGTCAAGCAGCTCGATAAGCTCCGACTTGTCAATTCCGATATCCCTTGCAACGTCCTGAACCTTATATTTTGTTTGTTTACTTGGCAATGTAAAACTCCTCCACATAAATTCGATTCCGCAGTATCATCAGGCAGCGAACCTTCGCTGTCCCTGCATCATTCGCTCACTCTGCGGTAATATGTTTCCTGACCGAGCCGAACAGTCCCTCGTCGCTTATGAGGAAAACCCCGGCTCTTTTGCCGATCGCGTCTTTAGCTTCATTCATTGAAAAAGCGGCCTTCAAGACCTCCCTGCCGTGCTTATCCGCGTGAAAACGAACTTCCTTTTCGGTTTTCGCGGAAACGTCGGCCGCGAGGATCACCCCTCCGAAATCCGGAGAGCCGAGCTCGCCGATAACGGCGTCAAAGCCGATAACCAGCTTATCCGCGCGTCTGCACAGACAGATCGTCGATAATACTTTATTGATCTGCGGTCAGCTCCTTTTTGATGATTTCGTATATTTCGGCGGGAATCTGACACTTAAACGAGCGTTCGAGCTTCTTTCCTTTTAACGCAAGCTCCAGACACTTTTCATCCTTGCAGATATAAGCGCCTCTTCCCGATTTTTTTCCCGTTGGGTCTACCGAGACGTTCCCGTCCTTGTCGCGAACGACGCGGACAGCGCCTTTTTTTCCGATCATCTCGCCGCAGCCCACACATTTTCTGAGCGGAATATGTTTTCCCGTCATGACCCGCTCCTTACTCGGCGGATTCCGAAACGGCAGCCGCGGAAGCGTTATTGACGGGATCCTCCGAAGCCGCGTCATCGGTAACCGCTTCTCCCTCCGGCTCGGGCTGCACCTCAAGCGGCACAGTCTCAAAGTCCTCGGGAACCACCGCGCTTTCCGCCTTTATATCTATCTTAAAGCCCGTGAGTTTTGCCGCGAGCCACGCGTTCTGACCTCTGTTTCCGATAGCCAGCGAAAGCTGATTGTCGGGAACGATGACCTTGCAGGAACGCTTTTCGGGATTCGGGTTGGATATGATAACTCGAAGAACGTCCGCAGGCTTGAGCGCCTGCTTCACGAACTCCTCGGGATCCTCGTTGTAGAGGACTACATCAACCTTCTCGCCCTTGATCTCCTTTGTTACCGCGCTGATACGGCTCTTCTGCGGGCCAATGCACGCGCCCACCGCGTCAACATTGGGATCGTTGCTGATGACCGCGATCTTGCTGCGGCTCCCGGGAGCGCGGCTGACCGCCTTGATCTCCACCGTTCCGTCATAAATTTCGGGACATTCCAGCTCGAACAGGCGCTTGATAAGCCACTTGTCGGTTCTCGATACCTTGAGGTACTGATTCTTGTCGCCCTCCTTGTATTCCTTGGAAACGCCCGAGATGTAAACCTTGACCACCTGCCCGACTTCAAACGTTTCTCCGGGTATCTGGTCGTCCTTCATCAGCAGAACTTCGTTTTTGTTGATCTCCAGCGTGACATGATTCGTTCCGGGTTCGATCTTGGTAACAACAGCAGACACAGCTTCGTTTTCAAATTGTCCCCATATCTCGCTGAGGTGCTGACGCTCGGCGTTGGAGAAGCCCTGACGGATCAGATCCTTCGCGTTCTTGGCGGCGATACGCTTGAACATCTTCGTATCGATAGGACAGCGCACGCGGTCGCCAACGTCCAGCGACGGATCGATCTTTCTTGCTTCCTCAAGAACGATCTCCTTCTCCGGCTCATAAAGCGTGTCCACCACCTCGATGACTTCCTTGAGAATGGAAACATCGAAAATGTGATTTTTAATATCGATATTCACCTGAACAAAATCCTCTTCCTCATCGTCAAAATGAAGATTGGATTTAAGGCTCTTCTCTATCGCGTACTTGATCTTTTCGGCGAGTATTTCCTCGTCGATGCCCTTTTCGCTTGCAAGAGCGGCAAGATTATCGTAGAAATCTCCGTAATCCTCGCTCTTAGTCGTTTTTCTTCTGGCCATTTTTTTCTTATCCCTCCATGAGTGTATCGAAATCGTCAAAGTCGTTGTAATTTATTTTAGAAATGTCTGCAAGAGCGACCTCCGCTCTGCCGAAATCTCCGCTTACCATAATTTTCTCGCCGTCAAAGCCCTCCAGCACACATTCGGTCTTCTTCTCGGGAAGCCCCTCAACGAGCTTGTAGGTCCTGAGAATGATCCGCTTTCCGATCGACTCGGGAAGCTGCTCCACACGCCGCACGGCACGTTCCAGACCCGCCGAACCGATCTCCAGGAAATCCACCTTGTCGATAAAATCCTGCTTGTCGATCTCGGCGTTGATCAGTCCGTCAATGGACGTACAGTCGTCAATTGAGATCCCTTCGGGCTTGTCGATAAGTATCCTCAGATACCAGCACGCGCCTTCCTTTACAAAGACCACGTCCCACAGCGAATAACCATGGCTCTCAACGATCCCGCGCACCGCTTTCTCGGCAGCCGCCTCGACCGCACCGAACCCCTTAGCCAAAGCCATAAGCATTGCTCCTTTTATAAAACTCAAAGACCGGAGCTGTTCCCCGGTCTTTGTAAGCTATTGTATTATAATTATAACACAATAATTAACAAAAATCAAGAGGTTTTTTGGAAAAATTATATTTTTTGGTATTATTTTAATATTTTTTTGCGTTATCTGATCTGATTCGGAAGCGCGATCCGTTCAGATCCGATTCACCGAATAAAGCAGCGCCCTTTGTATCTGATAGAAAAGCTCGCTTGAAAGCCTGTTGTATTCGTCCGTAAGCCCCTTCTCTTCGGCATACCACGGCGGAGAATCGTTCCACGAGCCCATTCCGCCGAACACGTCCGCCTTTGCCGCCGCACAGTATATCCGCCTGTTCTTTTCGGGAATATCACGGAAATTCAGAAACCTATCCTCATATTCTCGCCTGCCCACTAAGATATCCTCTGCCCGACGGAAAATATCCGCCCAGTCTCCTTGATCGATCTTTTCGGCAAGCTGCGCTATATCGGAAAGCGCCGCCTTAAATTCCTCGGTATTGTCCTCGAAGATTGGCTTTGACCTTGGCGGATCACTCCATTCACTCTCAAAAAATTCAATATCCCAGCTTTGCTTTATGCTGTCAAAGTGCCACCTTGAAG
>JAIEDJ010000361.1 GCA_029068025.1 Oscillospiraceae bacterium
GCGCTGTACTGCAAGATCCACTATGAGAGCAACTGCCCGTGGTTCAAGGATATGGACGGGTTTTATGAAAACCGTTTTGATACCTTCGAAAAGAATAATTTCCTTGTTCAGGACGGCAAGGCGGTGTACAAATTCGCGGTGAACGCTATGGCGGACGCTGTGAAGAACGTCGCTGAGCAGGGCAATATAGACGTTTTGGAGCTTGATCTGGTGATCCCTCATCAGGCGAATCTCCGCATAATCGAAAAGGCTACCGAACTGCTGGGTATTCCGAACGATAAGGTGTTCACCAACATAAAGCATATGGGAAACGTTTCGAGCGCGTGCATCCCTGTCGGACTTGACGAGCTGTTCAAGGCGGGAAGTATCAGTCCCGGAATGAAGGTCTGCTTTGTCGGATTCGGCGCGGGGCTGACCTACGGCGCAGCCATAGTGGAGATCTGACGGCAAAAAACGGTGAAAATATGCGTTGTGATCAGCATGATAAGTTTGCGGAAAAGCGCATAAAAATACCAAAATATGCGGAAAATGCAGCTTCGGTATGAGCAGTATCAAGCGTGTTCGGCAAATTCTAAAAACTTGAGATTGTCTGAAGAAAAATTACGAGTGGTTCGCGTTCGGCTTATTTCATTATGTGTTTTCGCATAACGAGATCAATTGCGGAGCTTGGAATTTTTTAAAATAAGGAGATTTTTATGGGAAAGACAGCAATTATTACCGGCGCGGGGCGCGGTATCGGTGCGGCGATCGCAAAAAGGCTCGCCAAGGACGGCTTCAATATCGCCATCAACGAGGCAACACAGGAATCTATCGAAGCGCGTGGTTCGCTGGTCGCGGAGGAATGCCGCGCTATGGGCGTTAAGGCGGATTGCTACGCGGCGGACGTTTCCGATTATGCGCAGTGCGAGGAGATGGTGAAGAGGGTCAAGGAAGACTTCGGTTCCATTGACGTTCTTGTCAACAACGCGGGAATCACGCGTGACGGACTGCTTCTCAGAATGGCGGAGGAGAATTACGACGACGTTATCCGTATAAATCAGAAGTCGGTCTTTAATATGACAAAGCTGGTCGGAGCTGTCATGCTGCGGCAGAAGAGCGGAAAGATCGTAAATCTCGCGTCGGTGGCGGGTCTGTACGGCAATCCCGGGCAGATGAACTATGCCGCTTCCAAGGGCGCGGTCATTGCTATGACAAAGACTGCCGCAAAGGAGCTTGGTTCGCGCGGTATCAATGTAAACGCGGTCGCTCCAGGATTTATCAAGACACCGATGACGGACAAGCTGACCGACGAGCAGAAGGCGGCTATTCTCGGGCAGATCGCTATGAGGCGTTACGGTGAGCCGGAGGAAATTGCGGGCGTTGTCGCTTTCCTTTGCTCCGATGACGCGTCGTATATTACGGGACAGACCATAGAGATAAGCGGCGGACTGAGTATGTGATCTTACAGCACGGATTTGGAAGCGCGGCGGTTCTTAACATAAGTGCGCTGTGCTACGATATAGGATTCGGAGGAATTTGTTTCAATGAGTGGCGAAAGAAGAGTTGTTATAACGGGACTTGGTTGTGTAACTCCGTGCGGTAATTCTCCGCAGGAGCTGTGGGACAGCCTTATGGCGGGAAAGCACGGCTTTGAGCTGGGTAAGTGGTTCCCCGAGGAGGAAGACAGCAGCGGGGTCGTTGCTAAGGTAAAGAATTTCGATCCGGGAGATCTGTTTGATAAGAAGGAGATCCGCAGAAACGACGTGATCGTTCAGTACGCGGTGTACTGTGCCGTTCAGGCGCTTAAGGACGCGGGTACGGACTTGAAGGATCTCGATCCTTTCCGCGTTGGCTGCGTTATCGGCAGCGGTATCGGCGGTATCTGCACCACCGAGGAAGAGATGTACAATTACCGCGATAAGGGCAGCCGCCGCGTTTCGGTTTTCACCATCACCAAGATGATCGGAAATATGGCGGCGGGTCAGGTCGCTATCAGAATGGGCTTCAAGGGCAGCAACTTCTGCGTCACCACCGCCTGCGCAAGCGGAACTCAGTCAATAGGCGAGGCGTTCCGCGCGATAAAGCACGGATATCTGGACGCGGCGTTGGCGGGAGGAACGGAGCACTCCGATATCGGATTCTGCTACGCGGCGTTCAACAATATGAAGGCGATCACGCGCTCTCAGGACGTGGACAGAGCTTCTGTCCCGTTTGATGCTGAGAGAAACGGATTCGTTCTCGGCGACGGCTGCGGTATTCTTGTTCTTGAGGAATATGAGCACGCCAAGGCGCGCGGCGCTAAGATCTACGCGGAGATATGCGGCTACGGCTCGACCTGTGACGCGTATCACGAAACAAGCCCCGATCCCGAGGGTAAGGGCGGCGCGAAGGCAATGGAGTTGGCGGTTCTCGAGGCGGATATCCCGTTTGAGTCCGTGAACTACATCAACGCGCACGGCACCTCTACTCATATGAACGACGCTACCGAGACAAAGGCGATTAAATCCACGTTTGGTGAGCACGCCAAGAAGATCGCGGTCAACTCCACAAAGTCGATGACCGGACATCTGCTCGGTGCCGCCGGCGGTGTTGAGGCTATCGTTACTGCACTGTCCATCAAGAACGGAAAGATCCACAAGACGCTCGGATATAAGGTTCCCGACCCCGAGTGCGATCTGGATTATGTTAC
>JAIEDJ010000362.1 GCA_029068025.1 Oscillospiraceae bacterium
GAAAACAAGGTACCGCCAGCTTGTAGATAAACACCTATCGGGGAGAGGGGGAGAGAATTGCGGGTGACTCCCCGCCGGGGAGATGTCACCAAAGTGACAGAGGAGCTGACCGACAGACCTTCGCCCCGCACCCCGCCAAAGGGCTGCGCCCTTTGGAATCCCCAAACAAGGACTTTTTCTATAGGCTGACAGCACCTTTGTTTGAAAACAAAGTGCCGCGTTCAATTATACAATGTCAACTGTCTGAGTTTCGGTCTTTTTCGCCGCGATCTTCTTAACGATTATTCCACAGACAACGGAAACCGCGATCAGCAGCAGACCCGCGCCCGCAAATATCGCACCGTTTCTTAAAAATATCGGTGTTACCGAACCGTTGAGAAGTGTTGATATGTAGTCAGCGGTTTGCGGACGCCGCATTGTAAACACCATTTTCAGTACTATCGGCTGCACCAGCGCGGCTGCGATAAATATCGATCCGACCGCCGTCAAAACAATACCGAACGTTCTCACACAGGCAACAGGACGCTTGGTTATGATCAGCGCCAACACCGCCATAACAACAGACACAGCAAAAAACGCGATTATCACGGGAACGGAAAGGATCACAGACGTGTATTTCCCCGCGCCCTCGGTAAGTACAGACGGATTCAATCGATTCAGAACTCCCGAGATCTCACGGAGAGTCAGCTTTATTCCACTGTAAAAGAAGCTGATATCCACATCTAAATATTGGTTTATCTCGGACTCGTGCTTCTCGATCTCCGAGAAAAGATTCTTTCTCGAAAACGGCTCCGTATCCTCGCCCGTCAGCAAATAATGCTCATATGCACCGACCAGACCTCCTATAGCGGGCATTATCTGTGACTTTTCCAGCAGCTCCTCGATATCCAAAGGATTTATTGAGATACCGTATTGCGCGGCGGACTCACGGATCATATCCGATATCGTGGTATCCTTGCCGATCCTGTTCCTCGGAAGATATAAAGCGTATGCGAACTCATCTATTTGGTCATCATCCATAAACATTCCCAGCTTCCAGTCTGCAGGATTTATGCCGCTCACCGCGCCGGATATTTCAGACTGTGAAAGCGTGTTTCTTACGCACAGCAACGCCGCCGAGCCAAACGCAAATATAAAAGCCAGCAGACCGAAAACGATGCAGATGATCACCGTCTTAGCCGCAGACGCTTTTGGCTTTGGTTCGGGTTTCAGCGTGTAATCTTCCATGATCAATACCTCTCTCGCATACTTTGTATATATTATAGCATTTTTTACCGCAAAAGTCAATAGAGGAAAGCGGCTCCCGCACAAAGTGCGGAAGCCGCTCAGCTCGTAAATAAACTTTGACAGCATTATAAAATTGCCTGGATCATCATTTTGCGCCGGATCGGAAAAACGGGAAATTTTTATTAATTGAAAAAATCCGGCTTTTCCGAACTGAAGTAGTACGACACGATGCCCTTTCCGTCGGCAGGTGACACATGACCTGTGTTGCCCGCATATCCGATAACATCTCCCGCCTTCACCTTGTCGCCGACATTTACGCAAAGATCCTTATCCGCGCTCATATTACCGAGTATGGTGTACAGCCGCTCACCGTGCTTTATGATAACCATTTTTCCCAGACCGCGGTTCCACGAATATCCGTTGTCGGCAAAGACTACCTCGCCGTCGTCCACGGCTCTGACCTCGCTGTTGTATGTCACTTCCGAAAGGCTGTACTTGATGAAATCAAACTCATCCGTGATCTCATCGGACGGCAGCGTCAGACCGCTTGCAGCCCAATCCATCGCCTCCGAATGACCCGGCTCATAGCTCAGCTTCGCTTCGATCCAGTGATATTCGGGAAGCTGCTCCTGATAATGCCACGCCATCGAGATATTGTGCAGCTTGATATCGCGCACGATATTTCCGCCGCTGTCTCGGATCCTGTCGTTCTCACCGACCAGACGCGTGTAAATATCCACCTCGCCGCCGTCCTGCGGCTGTATCTCTTCCTTGGGTATGATCCGCCCGTTTGCACGCTCCGCTCCGTCAACGAGGATAGTCGGCAGCCCCGAGGCAGCAAAATAATAGTCATTGATCATCACATCAGACTTCTTGGCGGTGATATCCACAGAGATTTCACCCTCAAACTTGACCTCGCCGCCGGTATAATACATCGCCGGATCACTCACGTCCTCAAGTCGGCTGAACTCCGAATAAGCGTAGGTTAGCAT
>JAIEDJ010000363.1 GCA_029068025.1 Oscillospiraceae bacterium
CTTCTTGGAGTAGATCTCAGTACCCTCTACCATAATAAGCAGATTCGGATTCTTGGCAAGCACCTTTTGTGCCGCGACCTCGGCGGTGTGCTTCCAGTTATTGATATCCGTTGAGTCGTTCCAGATCGCCTTGTTGGATTCGTTCGGCTTTCCGTGCGGCTCGTTCTTAAGATCTATCGCTATAATGGTGTCGTTGTTCTTGTAACGATCCGCAAGCCACTCCAGCGCGTGATAATAGTCGTTTACCGTGACCTTATCGGTATACCAGAGATTGACGTTATGCCCCTGAGCGTCCGTTTCGGCGCAGTGGATATCGGGCATGACCTTCATTCCGTTCTGTTCGGCGAGCTTTAAGAAATACTCGAAGATCTGCAATGAATTCAGCGCATTCAATTCGGGATTGAGTGCGTTGTTGTAGTTCGCCCTCGGGTATTCGCCGCGCGACCACTGATTTATAAGCTCGGCGGAGATCGGAACTCTGATCAGATTGAACCCGTGATCGGCTATCGCCTTGACGGAGCTTCTGAGGTTACTGTTCCACAAGCCGTCAAAGATATTTGTGCCCGTGTTGTAGCCGAACCAGTTCACGCCGGTGAGCCAGACCTCTCTGCCGTCCTTGTCGAGGATCTTGTTCCCCGAAACATGCAGCCAGTCGTCGCCCTGCTTGGCGTTAGGATCGCGCGTGAGCATTTCCTTGATATCCGTTGAAACAGGCTCGTTGTTCGGATTCTGCGAGCTTGAGCTGCTGCTTTGTCCGCCCTGGCTGCTTTGACCTCCTTGATTCGGAGCCTGCGAAGAGCTTGCCGCGTTTCCGTTAAAGGTTACGCTTGACGGCGGGGCAAACGCCGATGGGCTGCTGTAGTTGAAGCCCGCGGTAACGCTGCCGCCGTTCGGGATACTGCCGTTGAAGTCCGCGTTGGTGACAGTGACCGTTGTTCCGCTCACACTGTATTTGCCGCTCCAGCCGTTGGATATTGCAAATCCGTTCGGGACGGAGAATTTCGCCGTCCAGCCGTTTATGCTCTTGCCCGAATTATTGGTGATCGTAAGCTCCGCCGTACCGCACTTCTTGCCGCCCTCGTCCCATGTATTTCCTGCTTTCCACGAAAAGGAAATGCCGCTTGTCGGCACCGACTGCGAACCGGTGCTTAATGAGCTTTTCGAGCTTGAGGAAGAGCTGCTTGAGCTTGAAGAGGAGCTGCCGGAGCTCGAATGGCTTGAAGAGCTTGACGATCCGCCCGAGCTTGATGTGCTGCTTATGCTTGACGAGCTGCTCGAACTTGAAGAGCTTGGCGAACTGTCCGCACTTGAACTATCGGACGGCTCCGATGTAATGTCAGAGTCATCGCCGCCCACGCTGCCAACATCGGTGATCCCGGGATCGGAGTAACTGCTCCGATCGTCCCGGCTATCCGGATCCGATGAGTTATCCGAAGATATTGGCGCAGTCACAGAACTGCTTTGCCCGATATCTCCGTGCAGTTCCTCGCCGCCTCGGCAGCCCGAAAGCACGATCACAGCCACCAGAAGCGCCGCAGCCGTTTTGATATGCACTCGTTTCATCGCTTACTTCTTAAGCAGCTTGGAGAACTCCAGAGCCTTTCCGAGGTCTCCGTCCACCTTCAGCTTGCCCGTAGTATACGCGAAAACGGGATCCAGCTTTCCGTCAGCGAGTTTTAAAAAGTTGGACGGCTCAAGGGTGATCGCGCAGTTCCTGTCAATGTACTCATACGGCTCAACGGAAACAACGCCGTTTTTCTTCTCAAGATAGAACACGCCGCCGTCCTTGCCGGTGAGGTTGATCTGTACTGCCAGGAAATCGATACCGGAGGTATCGGTGGTCTTTGCTCTTTCTCTTACCTTCTCTACGATCTCATTAAATGTCATAACTCTTCTCCTTAATCTAAAAATAATTTCAAAATTCGCACTTGACTGCACTCTCCACTTCGCTTCGCTCCGTTCCGCTTAGCAGCCAAGTGCGAACCGGTCAAAATTTTTCTTAAGAAAAATTTTGACACTTTTTGAAATTCATGCGTGTTTAAGACGTTGATCTTGCCACAACCATTTATCAATCGTCCATTATCGATAGTCCGTCACGTCGATCCAGGTCAGCAGCAGCTCTCGCTCCTCGGGACGCTTGAATTTAAGCTGCGCCGCCGCGACTATAGGCAGCCAGCTGTGAACGTATTCCACAGACGTACCCGTTTTGCTGCAATAGATCCTCAGATACTTCTCCGCGGATTCGGTGCGGTGCTTAAGACAGAAATTCAGGTATGTTTTCGCCACGTCGGCGGACGCATTGCCCTGCTTTGCTTTCAGCCAGTCCACGATAAAAACGCCGTCATCGCTGACGATGATATTATCGGGCGAGAAATCGCCGTGACAGAGCTTTGAGTGCTTGGGCATCGTCGAAAGGCGGGTCATAAGCTCGTATTTCTTCACGTCGTCGATCATGTCAAGCCCGTCGATCGAGCGCTTGAGATAATCTGTCTGCCTGCTCAGCTTGGTGGAATTCAGTGAGTTTATCTCTATCTGGAGATCCACCATCTTTTCGAGATAGTGATCCTTCTTTGATGGGTTTTCACGCATAAGCTCGTCAAAAGTTTTTCCGCTTATGTGCCGGTAGATGATCGCCCAGTTGCCGTCGATCTTAACGATCTCCTCAAAAGGCGGTATCCGCGCGAAGCCTGTTTCCTCAACGCGCGAATGAGTCAGCGCTTCGTACAGTACAACGCTTTTAGGCTCTCTGGGATCCTTGAAGACCTTTACGCATTTTCCATCCGATTCGTATACGCGAACCTTTTCACTTTCGGAAATCAATTTGTTCAGTTCCATTTATTCACACCCTTCCGATGTTTTATTAAATCAATAAACAGGAACAAAGCGTCCGTTCTGATCATACCATATCTATTATACCATTATTCTCGGCTGTTGTAAAGTGCTTTTGACCGAATTTAAGCATTTTAGCGGATTTTTTCCTTAAAATTCGTTGATTTTGCCCATTTCAGCACGCCCTAAATCGGTTGACAACACCAAGAAAATGTGCTACAATAAAATTAACATGAAAATAATTTGTCTCGCTTTGCTTTTGAAAGGATATTATTATGAAGATAGCAAAGATTTGCACTATGCTCGTTTCGGTCTGTCTGGGCGCAGCAATGCTGACTGGCTGCAGCGGTATCCCCTCAAATGCGGTGTTCTGCTGCGACGATCTGCCCGGGAAAACCATCGGCGTTCAGAAGGGGACGACAGGCGCGGATTACGCTCTGGAGCTGGAGAATAAGCCCGAAAGCGGCAAGCCTGCCGCCAAAGTAAATACCTACGGCACGGGAGCTGACGCGATAAACGACCTTAAGTCCGGCAAGATCGACTGCGTTATTATAGACAACGAGCCCGCGCGGGTATTCGTATCAGAAAACCGGGATCTGCAGATACTTCCCGACATCTTCTCGGACGAACAATATGCCATAGCCGTAAAAAAGGGCAGAACCGCGCTTATTGACGAGCTGAACAGCGCTATGAGAGAGCTGAAGGACGAAGGGATCATCGAAAAAATATCGGGCAATTATATCGGCGACAACAAGGGGAGCTTTCAATACACCTCGCCCGAGGGCGTAAAGCGTGACAAGGGCAAGCTCATTATGGCGACAAACGCCGAATTTCCGCCTTACGAATATAAGGAAGGTAATGAAATCGTCGGCATAGATATAGATATCTTCCGCGCTCTTTGTGACAAGCTGGGCTATGAGCCGGAGATAATCGATATGGATTTTGATGATATTCTCGAGACAGTTCAGACAGGCGGCGCGGATATCGGAATGGCGGGAATAACAGTGAACGAGGATCGTCTTAAGGAAGTTGATTTCACCGATCCCTACGCGCACGGGGTTCAGGTCATCATCACAAGAAAGCAGTGATCAAACCCCAAAGCCGCATTATAAACTCGCGGCAAAATCCATTCCGCCCAAAGCAGCATATTAAAAACGCAGTAAAGGCGGCTTCGACAAGATCAACATTTTAAACGCGCAGGAGAAATTTCAAAAAGCAGTCCCTCTCGGCGCAGCGGAACGCGAAGCGTGCAGCGGAGCCGAAAGGGGCTGGCTAGGACGGTGCGAAGCACCGGCCGTTTTTGAAATTTCTTTTTAAATAAGGAGTTAAACATGATCAGACATATTGTAATGTGGAAATTCAAAGAGGATCAGCATGATAATATGCTGCTTTTCAGGGAGCGCCTGCTCGCGCTTCGGGACAGGATCCCCGAGATCAGGGAGATGGAGGTCGGGATAAACATCAACCCGTCCGAGCGGAGCTTCGACGCGGTTCTTGTGTCGTCGTTCGACAGCCTTGACGCACTCAAGTCCTACAGCGTGAATCCGCTGCATGTCGCGGTATCGGACTTCTGCAAGACCATCCGCACACAGTCGGTAAGCGTGGACTATGAATTCTGATAAGGTCAAACACGAGTTTTCGCCCGTATATGACGAGAACTCGCGCGTTCTTATTCTCGGAACGATCCCCTCGCCGAAATCGCGAGAGCTAGGGTTTTACTATATGCACCCGCAAAACCGCTTCTGGAAAATGCTCTGCGCCGTATTGAACGAGAGCGTCCCCGACAGTATCGCGGAAAGACGCGCACTGTGTCTAAGGCGCGGGATAGCGCTCTGGGACGTGCTGGAGAGCTGCGAGATACGCGGCGCGGAGGACAGCTCGATATCGAACGCCGTCCCGAACGATCTGCGGCGAATTATCGGCGGCAGTCCCATAAAGCGGATCTTCACCACGGGAAAGAAAGCTCACGCTTTATACAAGAGGTTCTTCCCCGATCTGGCGGAGGATATCTGTCTGCCGTCCACCAGTCCCGCCAACCGCACGATAACCGAAGCGGAAATGCTTGAGCAGTACAGACAGATAGCGGAATATATCGACAAATAAGCAGCGTCAACGGCGCTGCTTTTTTCACGAAAAAATTTTTTTCTCCGGTGACAGATTTTCGGAATTTTCGCGGACTTATTTTTGAAAGCACAAAATTTATGCAGAGAGGTATTTTTTATTTTGGAGGTGAAACGTATGGACGACAACGCCATAATCCGTCTTTTCAACGAGCGAAACGAAGCGGCGCTCTCCGAGCTTTCCAAAAAACACGGCACTTTTCTCACGGGCATTGCCGAGAGGATATTGCTCAACCGCGAGGATTCTCAGATGTGCGTAAACGACGCGTATCTCAGAGCCTGGGAAAGCATACCGCCCGCGCAGCCGAATATTCTGAGAGCGTTCGTCGGGAAGATCGTCAAGTGTATCGCCGTGAGTATGCTCCGCAAAGGCGACACGGAAAAGCGCGGCGGCGGAGAATTCACCCTTGTTCTGGACGAGCTTGAGGGCTGCATATCGGACAAGAGCTGCATTGAGACCGAGTTTGAAAACAAACAGCTGATCGGGGAGATCAACAAGTTTCTGCTGAAATGCAGCGAATTCCATCAGCGCGTTTTCATACTCAGATATTGGTACTGCGAGAGCGTTTCCGAGATCGCGGCGGAGCTCGGCGCGGCAGAAAACAGGGTATCCGTATCGCTTTACAGAACGCGCCAAAAGCTGAAAGAACATCTTGCAAAGGAGGGTTATATACTATGAAAAGATCCAAAAAATTATTCTTAGCTATCAACGGGATCGATGAAAAGCTCATCAAAAAAGCAAAATCCGAAGAACAAAGACCCCTCGAGATCAGCCCCGAACGGCGCTCCCCGATAAAAGGGATCATCGCCCTCGCGGCGTGTATCGCCGTGCTGGCGGTCGGAGTGTTCGCGCTGGTAAAGTTCAAGCTGAATAACGGCGATATCGAGCCGTCTCCGGTCGGGAACGATTCCTCGGAATACAGCTCGGACAGTTCCGAGTCAAGCAATTCTTCCGAATCAAACGGCGAATATACCGCCGAGGATATCAAGCTTCAGGAAATGCTGAAGGAGCTTGTTCCGAAAGCCGAAGAGATCGACGGAATGTTTAATGATCTCAGTCCATCCGGAGATAAGTTCATATTCAGGGTGGGTGATCCTTTCAGAAAGGTAGACTATCTCGAGATGGACTATTACCTTATCCCCAAGGATCAGCACACAGCCAACGGTCTGTTTGCCGTTCCGCAAAACCGTGATGAAATGGAACATCTGGTATCTCAATACTTTTCAACGCAGGCAACCGAATTTTATATGGGGTATGTCCGACCCTGCATTATGACGGCAAACGCCGACAGAACGTATACTGTTGAGCTTGATTCCGAAGCAGAATTTGGCATAGATTTCGCCAGAGGATTCTTTGAAATAAACGGCGGTATGTACTTCACGCCCTCGCCGCACGAATACCACGGAATGTGCATAGACTGTGAAACGGCAAGGATCATCCGTCAAACCGATAAAATAATAATGTTTACTTATCAGGACTACAATTACTACGATGATGTACATTACCCAAGAAACGGCGTTCTTGTAAACGAGGACGGCGCTTGGAAGCTCGACTATTATTGTTATGGCGGATTTCCCCTAATGCCGGACGAGTACACCGAGCAGGACTTAGAGCTTCAAAAGATCCTGGAAACACTGAGCCCCGGCGATAAAGTAGCAACAACCCTGCTATTCAACAGCGCTCCCGCTTACGGGGATACATATTACTTTATTTTACCGGGAAACCGCGAGCGTCCTTATCTTAAATATATCGATGTATCGGGACCGCAGCCCTCGGTAAAGCACCCTAAATCGCTTGCCGAGCTGGAGGAAACGCTGCTTGAATACTTCACCGAGGAATCAGCCCAATATTATATGAGCCTTGTCGGCAAGGGCACTATGACCGACAACGGCGACGGAACGTATAATGTTAAAAGCGACGGCGCTCTCGATCCCGTTTATATTGAGATAGACGGAAAAATGTTCTACCGGACTCATTTTCCGACCGGCGGCTGGGAAAAATTTAATTACACAGCTAAGGTTGTTGAATGGACGGACGATACGATCACCTATACCTATACCTGCGCACTGACAGGCACATCATTTGGCACAGAAGGCAGAACGCTCAAATTTGAGCGCGGCGGTTGGAAAATGAATTACAGCTGACACCAAGGACGGCGGCTCCGAATGACCGGCAAAAGCCGTCAAACAGACAAAACAGCCTGCCCCAAACCGGGGGCAGGCTTTGTTTTCGTAAAAAATTTTATTTTCCGTGTAATGTTTTCGCGTTTTTTACGAACTTATTTACAGAAGGGTGTATAATGATTAATATCGCGGCGAAGCCGCGCACCGAAACTATCAACTATTCACTATAAACTATCAGGGGGTGGAACGCATGGAAGACAACGCCATAATACAGCTTTTTAACGAGCGAAACGAAGCGGCGCTCTCCGAGCTCTCCAAAAAACACGGCACATATCTCACCGGCGTTGCCGAAAATATTCTGCATAATCACGAGGACTCCAAGGTCTGCGTGAACGACGCGTATCTCAAGACCTGGGAGACTATACCGCCCGCAAAGCCAAAAGTCTTAAGGGCATTCGTCGGAAGGCTCGTAAAGAACATTGCCGTGGATATGCTGCGCCTGAACACCGCCGGAAAGCGCGGCGGCGGGGACTTCACGCTCATGCTTGACGAGTTGGAGGAGTGCGTGTCAGACGGCAGCAGCGTGGAGCGCGAGTTCGACAGCAAGCAGACGCTGGCGGAGGTCAATAAATTCCTGCGGGGGTGCAGCGAGTACAACCGCCGCGTTTTCGTGCTACGTTATTGGTACTGCGAAAGCATCGCAGAGATCGCGCGGGAGCTCGGCGAATCCGAAAACAAGATCGGCGTATCTCTTCACAGGACGCGCCAAAAGCTGAAGGAACATCTCATGAAAGGGGGCTACATATAATGAAAAGATCCGAACAATTATTCTCAATAATAAACGACATCGACGACGATATCATCGACGAAGCAAAAATCAAGGAAGAAGCGCCTGTCCTGATGAAGCCCGAACCCCGCTCCCCGATAAAAAGCATTATAGCCCTCGCGGCGTGTATAGCCGTGCTGGCAGTCGGCATATTTGCTATTGTCAAGTTCAAGCTGGGCAGAGAGATGGATCCTATTCAAAGCGATTCCTCGGAATACAGCTCGGACGATAATTCTTATGATAACAGTACCTCTGATGACAACTCATTTCCGAACCCGGATATTGAATTGACATTTACCGAGGAGGACAGAGAGCTTCAGGCGATCCTGAAGGATCTGACCGCGAACGCCGAGGAGATCGACAGACTGTTCTACAAAATGAGCATTACCGACGGAGAACCCGACATAAATACTCATTGGTATAAGTATTGCCTTATACCCGAGGGTATGCGCACGGAGCCCAACGGTCGGGGTCCTGTTCCGCACAGCAGCGCCGAAATGGAAGAGCTGCTGCTGAAATACTTTTCAAAGCGGGCTGTTGAATTCTATATGTCCGAGGTCGGCAGGGCTTCTGTCTCGGAGACCGCAAACGAGTATGGAGAGTATGATATATCCTTTGAAAACATAACTTCATCTATTTTTGCGGAAATAAACGATAAGCTGTACCGCCTGCAGCTGGAGTGGGAGTATAATTTCTCAAACCTGGGAATCGATTGCGGAACCGCAAAAGTCACACACCAAACCGACAAAACGATAGAGTTTACATATTGGGGGTATGACCGTACTAAATTATCTTCCGAAGGCGGCGATACATATTCCGAAAGGAATGGTGCAATCGTGTACGAGGACGGCGCATGGAAGCTAAACTATTTCTATCGCAGCGGATTTATTCCCGAAATGCCGAACGAGTATACCGAACAGGATCTGGAGCTTCAGGCTATCCTGGAAACTCTGAAACCGGGAGAAGCTGTACAGGACTTGTTCCGTCTCAACAGCGTCTCCGCTTCCGGAGATATGTATGCATTTATTTTGCCCGGAGACTACGAACCGGAAGGTTCTTATCAGCATTATATCGATGTATCGGGACCGCAGCCCTTGGTAAAACATCCAAAGTCGATCGATGAGCTGGAAGATATGCTGCTTGAATATTTTACCGAGGAATCAACAGCAGGATTTATGAGCAATGTCTGCAAGGGTACTATGACAGACAACGGGGACGGAACATACACCGTTACGATCGACAAGGACGTGTTCTATCCCGTCTATATCGAGATAGACGGAAAAATGTTCTATCGTACAACCGCAGCCAGTGGTGTGGGATATGATTTCAATACGGCAAAGGTCGCTGAATGGACAGACGACACTATCATTTTTACTTATATTGCTTCAAACCCCGGATGGTACTCAACGGAAACATCGGCGCTCAGATTTGAGCGCGGCGGCTGGAAAAAGGATCCCTTTTACGATCCCGAGAAGGAGCTTAAAGAAACCTTAAGAGGGATCCTGCCACAAGCCCGCGAGCTTGACGGAATGTTCAACAACCTGAGCGCAAACGAAAAAAAATATGAATTTATGTTTTATGGACGTCACTTTGGCGAGGATTACCCCACACATATGGAGACACGAACATATTATCTCGTATCGGATGGACAGCGGACAGAGCCAAACGGTTTGTTTGCTGTTCCGCAAAGCCGCGCCGAAATGGAAAAGCTGCTGCTGAAATGCTTTTCAAAACGAGCCATTAAAACGTATATGGAGGATTTCAGTTCGGGAAGCATAACGGAAATCGCCGGCGGAATGTTTATTGCCGAGACGGAGAGCGGATATCCGTCAACGTTCATTGAAGCGGACGGAAAGCTGTTTTACAGTCCATACAGTCTTTCCCGCGATCTGAACTTCGACTTGAATACGGCAAAATTGATCTCCAAAACCGACAAAACCATAAAATTCAAGTATGATACGGACAGCGCATATCATACGAATGAGGGAACGCTGGTGTACGAAAACGGCGGCTGGAAGCTGAACCATTTTAATTATGACGGCTTTATTCCCGAATATCCGACGGAATTCAGCGAAGAGGATGAAAAGCTTCAGGAAATTCTGAATGAACTGTCACCCGGAGGAGTTATAATCGGTTGGTTCAACAGCGCCGGCGAAACCTTCCTCGCAAATCACTTCGTTTTTGAAGGATTAGAGAACGCGGAAAATTACGCGACCTTCTATGTTAAACTCCCGACCGGAAAATTCGCCGGCGGCAGGGAAGAATATCCGCGATCCTATGACGAGCTTACAGAGCTTTTGCTGAAATATTTGGCTCAGCAAACAGCTGATTGGTATATGCCGCGCACCAACAAAGGTACGATCACAAGCAGCTCCGACAAAAATTATTACATTAAGACCGAAAAGCCGGTTATAAGTATGGAAAATATACCAAGTGTCATCGAGATAGACGGCGAAATGTATTATGCAGTACACGATAAAAGCGGCAACGGAAGTGCCGTTTGGGATACGGCAAAGGTCACTTCCCGGACAGATGATTCCATAGAGTTTACTTATCTCCACAGCACGCTGGGAGGCTTTTATACTGAAAAAGGCTTGATCGAATTTGAACGCGGCGGCTGGCGGATAAACTATTACAAAATATGGTTTGGGTCTGATTAATACTGATTTATAATTACGCAAAAGCAGCAGCCTGCTCCGAAATCGGGGCAGGCTGCTGTGTTCTTCGATGAGACGATCTACGCTACTACCTTGTAGTCCTTATCCTCGACCGCCTTTTTGAGAACCTCGAAATCGGTCTCAGCGGAGAGCTTTACTACAGCCGTGCCGTCAACGTGTGATACCACAGCTTCGGTAACAGTCGGGATCGCCTCCAGCGCCTTTTTAACGGCAGCCTCGCAGTGACCGCACATCATGCCCTCGATCTTCATTGTAACTTCCATTGTAGATTCCTCCTTATTTAAATTCGGATTTTGCAGCCTCACGCCCTCGCTCCGCTTTGCTGCACTCGGTTGTGCTGCAAAATCCGTTGTTTTATTATTAAGCGATATTTCGCTTTGGTTTACTTGATTTGTCCGCTTTTTGCGGAGCTTATGATCATGCTTTGAATTATAGATGTTCGTGAAATTGAGACGCAGCGCGTTCGTTACTACGCAGAAGCTGGACAGGCTCATAGCCGCCGCGCCGAACATCGGGTTCAGCCGCCAGCCGAAAAGCGGTATCCAGATACCCGCCGCGAGCGGGATCCCTATAACGTTGTAAATAAACGCCCAGAACAGATTCTCCTTGATATTCAGCAGCGTCGAACGCGACAGCCGGATAGCCGCCGGAACGTCGTTTAATGAGCTTTTCATCAGCACCACGTCCGCCGCGTCAAGCGCAATATCCGAACCCGCACCTATGGCTATTCCGATGTCCGCGCGGGTGAGCGCGGGGGCGTCGTTTATGCCGTCACCGACCATAGCGGTCTTGCCGCGCGTTTTCAGCTCCTTGATGATGTCCTCCTTGCCGCCCGGGAGAACTCCCGCGATAACCTCGTCCACTCCCGCGATCTTTCCGACCGCTTCGGCGGTGCGCTGATTGTCGCCGGTGAGCATTACCGTGCGTATGCCCATATTCTTAAGCTGCCGAATAGCTTCGGAGGAATCCTCCTTGATCTTGTCGGCGACCGCGATAATACCGATCAGCTTCTGCTCTCGGCAGAAGAACAGCGGAGTCTTGCCCTCTCCCGAGAATCTTTCATAAACCCTCTGCATATCCTCTGGAATATCGCAGTAGGTCTCGCACAAGCGCAGATTTCCCGCAATATAGCGCTGTCCGTTCAGCGTCGCCGCTATTCCCGAACCGCGCAGAACATCGAATTTCTCGGGTTCCTCGGCGGTGTAGCCGTGCTCTTTGCCGTAGTCTATGACCGCTCTCGCCAGAGGGTGTTCGCTCCGCTGTTCGAGAGAGTACACCGCGCGGAGCAGTTCGTCCTCCGTGATCCCGTTCGACGGCGCAACATCAGTAACGGCGGGCTTTCCCTCGGTGATCGTACCGGTTTTATCAAGCGCAATGATCTCGACTTTGCCCGTTTCCTCAAGAGATACCGCCGTTTTAAACAAAATGCCGTTTTTCGCGCCGATACCGTTGCCTACCATTATCGCCACCGGAGTAGCAAGTCCCAAAGCGCACGGACAGGAGATAACAAGCACCGAGATACCGCGTTCGAGCGCGTAACCAACGCCGTTTCCCGTCAGCAGCCAGATCCCGATAGTTACAAGCGCGATACAGATAACCACAGGCACGAACACGCCCGAGACCTTATCGGCGATCTTGGCTATCGGCGCTTTGGTAGCCGCCGCGTCGCTCACCATTTTGATTATCTGCGACAGCGAGGTATCCTCTCCGACGCGCGTTGCCTTGCAGCGGATATAACCGGATTGGTTGATGGTAGCGGCGGAGACCTCGTCCCCGACTATCTTGTCAACAGGGATACTCTCGCCCGTTAGCGCGGATTCGTCAATGGCGGTCTCTCCCTCGATTATAACGCCGTCGGTAGGCACTGCCGCGCCGACCTTGACCGCGAAAATGTCTCCGATCTTGACCTGCTCCACGGGAACGGTGACTTCCTCGCCGTCACGGATAAGCACGGCGGTTTTCGGCGCGAGCTTCATCAGACCTTTAAGCGCGTTGGTGGTCTTTCCCTTGGAGTACGCCTCGAGCAGCTTTCCGAGAGTTATCAGCGTGAGTATCATTCCCGCGCTTTCGAAATACAGCTCGTGCATATATGTCATAACGGTTTCATGATCTCCGGCAGCCTGTGCTCCGCTCATCACGAACATAGCATATACGCTGTATCCGAACGCGGCAGCCGCGCCGAGAGCAACGAGCGTATCCATATTCGGCGCTCTGTGTATTATCCCCTTGAAGCCGCTCACAAAGAACTTTTGATTTATCACCATGATAATTCCGGTAAGCAGAAGCTGTGCCAGAGCCATTGCCACATGATCGTCCGCGAGGAACGGCGGCAGCGGCCAGCCCCACATCATGCCGCCCATGGAAATGTACATCAGCACGGCAAGAAATCCCAGACTCCAGAACAAGCGGAGCTTCATCTTAGGGGTTTCGCGGTCGGCAAGCGCTTCTTCGTCTGCGCTTGCGGAGCTTTCCGCACCTGCGCCCTTAACGGACGCGCCATACCCCGCCGCCGTCACCGCCTTTATAATATCGGAAGCCGCCGCGCTGCCCTCAACGCCCATCGAGTTAGTAAGCAGCGACACCGAGCAGGACGAAACTCCCGCAACGGCGTTTACCGCTTTCTCAACACGCGCCGAACAAGCCGCGCAGCTCATTCCCGTAACATTAAATTGCTGCATAACGATGCCCCCTGTTTTTCCGCTTCCCCGCCTTCGGCGGGGAAGCGGAAAAAAATATTTGCTATTGCTTACTTCATCAATTTCTGAAGCGTGACAACGAGCTCGTCGATAACCTCATTGTTTCCGTTTTTAATATTATCGGCAACGCAGGTTCTGATATGCTCAGCCAATAATTCCTTGCTGAACGAATTCAGCGCGGCGTTGGCGGCGGCTACCTGCAGGAGTATATCCGGACAGTACGCGCTTTCCTCGACCATTTTCTTTATGCCGTTTATCTGCCCCGAAATTCGGTTGAGCCTGTTTATCAGCTTTTTATATTCCTCGGGAGTGCGTTCCTTTTTCTTTTCGCAATGCGGACATTTTTCCAACCCGTTCACCCGCCTTTCAATCGTATTATATACCCTCTGGGGGTATTTTGTCAAGTGGTTTTTATAAATTTTTAAAAATTTTTTAATTACGTTCGTCGAAATGCACGACCCCATCTCCTGGAGGGATCTTCTGCAAGCTTCATCTGCTTTACTACTGCTATAATGCCGATTCAATACATTTTAACTGCGTTTCGTGAAATTTGCAGCCTTTTTTCGGCAAAATGTGCTATATTCTAAATGATAGGGATATCTGTATTCCGCAGACTGTAGAAAAAGTAACATTTCGGGTTTCCGAAGAGCAAAGCCCCGACAGCAGCACGTTTTTTTCTATAGACTGAGACGGCGGCTTTTCACCGCCGATTTTATTTAATAAGGAGAACGAAAATGAAGAAACTCAAAAATATTGCCGTAAAGGCGCTGTCATTGGCAGTTGCTGCGGTAACGGCGCTGTCGGTCGGACTGAACGCGGCGGCATCGGCTGTGACCTTTGACGATTATTCGGCAGAGCCCGAAAACTCTGATCTCGCGTTGTCTCAGGTTGAGAAAACATACGGCAGAGCAGTGGCGGACACAATGTCAAATGACTGGTCGTTCCTTATCGTATTTTTCAAAAACGTCGATGCCACGGTAGAGCTTAACGGAAAAACTATCCACTGCAAAAAGACGGTAAGCAATGCCGAGATCGAGAGAATAAAAAGTGACGTTACCGACCGTATGCCGTATCAGTTTTTGCAGGACACTCACGGCAAGGTGGGCATAGACGCTATCGATTATGTGTATGTCGATGAACCGCTGACAAATAAAGACCTCGAGCTGGGTATATGCCCCGCGGATTATCCGGGAACGGGAAGCGGATACCGAGCCGACGCAAACCGATCCGAACTGGTACGCAGTGTACTTGACGAATGTCTCGAGCAAAACCGCTACAGTCAGATACTGATCTTTACGCCGCTCATAGAAATAAGCCAGGGAGTTGCCGGCTGGGGCGGCTCGAAATACGACGGCGTACACATTGCGCAGATCATTATGCGTGATGACATTTACAGTTACTATGAGACTATTCTCCACGAAATATGCCATGGTCTGGAGACCGATTCAAAAGCAATGAATAATAACCGTACCGTCAACCTCCATGATATGTATAATTATGAAGGTTATATTTCAAGTTACGATTGGTATGAATACTATATGAACGATACGCTTCCGGACGGCAAAAAGGGCGTTGAACCGATGGCGTTTTACCGTCTGCGCAGCGACTACACGCCTTTAATAAGCAATACGCTCCGGGCTCCGGCAAACTTCACCGCAGCAGGCGATTCCAATACCACCATGACCTTAAATTGGGATCGCGGGAGCAATGGGATCGAATATCAGTTCGGAATATTCACAGACGCAAGTTTCAAGGAATTGCATATCACCTATAACAAAAAGAACGATGAAAATTTCATCGATCTGGTAGGTCTCGTAAAAGGCAATACATACTATTTCGGCGTTCGCTCGGTAACGGTCGAAAACGGCAAAACGGTCTACTCCGATTGGACTTACCTCACATACACTCACAACGGCGCAGGCTCCGCGGTACTTCACGGCGACATAAACAACGACGGAGTGTTTAACATGGCGGACGTGACCGCCGCTCTGCGTATGTGTGTCAACGAAACTCCGCTCGATGTGCGCACGCGCAGTGCCGCAGGGATCAAAGACAGATCATTGCTGAGTATGAGCGATGTTGCCGCTTTGCTTCAAGCGTATGTAAATTCTTAAATTCCAAAGGCTGTCACGCAAAAAGCGTGACAGCCTTTTTTCCCTTTTTGTATATGGTATTAGCAAAGTTTTTCAAATTATACAAAAAATTTCTTTAAAATTTGTACGGTTTTTTATTAAAATTGCTTGACAAATTAATAAAACTGTGTTATAATTATTAGCAGATGGGACAAAATAATTATAATATGCAATTTGCGAAAGCCAGTGAGACGGTTTGCAAATTGCTTTAAAAAAGGGGGGAGTTTATGAGCAAAAGTATTTACAGTCTGGTGCTATCCGATGATGTTGTTGAAGCGGTGGACGCTCTGGCGAATTCTGCGGGGATATCGCGTTCGGCAATGGTGAATCGAATACTCGCGGAACGCGTCGCGTACACCACGCCCGAAATGCGGCTTGAGGAAATACTCGAAGCGCTGGCGCGATCGATCAATAACGGCGCTTTTATGCTCGCTGAAAAACCGAGCGGCGGCACGCTCTCGGCGCGGACTTCCTTAAAATATCGTTACAAGCCCACCGTCAAATATTCCGTGGAAATATTCACCGAAAAGAACGGCAAACGCGCCGGCGAAATGCGCGTTTCGTTCCGAACGCAGAACGCGCAGCTTATAGACGATCTCACAGGGTTCTTCAAGTGCTGGGCGGCGCTTGAGCAGCGCCATATCGCAGATAAGCTCTCGGAGGATATCCTGTACACGATCTCGGACGGGCATTTTACGCGGACGCTGAATATGCCGCGAGGAAACGTCTCGGACGAACAGCTCGGAACGGCGGTCGCGGATTATATGGCGATGTTCGATGGAGCGATGAAAGCGTATTTTCTGAAGCTGCCGGATATTGAAGAAGCCGCGCATACTGTTGAGAAACACTATCAACAGGAGATCACAAGACAAAGTACAATAATCTAGAAAGGACAAATTATGAGCAAACTTTGGAATTCGGTATGCTGCAAAACATCGTATTACCGCAAGGAAAATAAGCTCCCCACTCCGGATTATACGACAAAAAAGCTTTCTAATTGGACTTACGCGGATATGAAACGCGAGTTTAAAATATCTATGGATCTTTTTTCCGAGAACGGCTTTTCGGAAGAATGCGTTTTCTTGGCTTATCGGTGCGTTTGCTTAAAGCTTTGTTTTCCCGATATAGAAAAGCCCGATATTTCATCAATAACAGAGAATGTTATGGCGAATACGATTCACATAATAGAAGCGTTTAAGGCAGATCCCAATTTGAAAGAAATTCCAACGAAACGGGAGTATGAGCGGCAAATTTCGGAATACCGAACAGCCGCAACTCATGGTCTTGTATTGTCGGAAGAAGAATCGGCGGAACTTTCGGAAGATATAAAAACCGCGCTTGAGCTTCTTCAAAGCAGCGGACATATTGATAAAAAAGAAGATGATGACTATGACGAGGGAATTACCTTAGACGGCTACAAGTTTCCCGATATAAGTGTTGAAAGCACTCTCCGTTCGCCGCCGCCCGCAGACAGCGATGAAAGACTTCGCGAAAAGCTTTCGGAACGTGCGTATGAAATGCTTACGGAATATGAGCGTGAGGACGAGATAATTGATCTTGATTTTCTCGAAAACGAGTTCCTCAAGCCAAACAGTCTGGAGCTTACGAATAAGCTTCGCGAGTTTGTCGAGCTTTACGACGGTCGTGAATACATTTGGCACGCACCGCGTTTTTTTATAGACTATCCTTACTCGCTGAATTGGTACAAAGGCTATTCGATAGGTATGCAATTAGATTGGGGAAAGAACATCAAGGACGGCGTTTGCTATTTTGCGGTTATGCAGGAGAATATCCCTCCGTATCTCGGACCCGAGATCGGAAGCGACGGAAATATCCACTTCTACGGTAACGATTATTGGAAGAATTATCCGGATATTTCGCCGCTCTCGCCTGAGGAATTCTTTGAGAGAGAAGCCCGCGAGCGATACAAAGATCAACTTTTGCTTGACCGTCGCCGCGAGCTTGAAAACAAGTATCTCATTCCCGAGATACGCACTGCGAGTATGTAACAG
>JAIEDJ010000364.1:0-3995 GCA_029068025.1 Oscillospiraceae bacterium
TTGAAAAGGTGATCGGACGTGAAATTCTGGACAGCCGCGGCAATCCCACTGTTGAAGCGGAGGTTCACCTTGCGGACGGCACGGTGGGCTTCGGCGCGGCTCCCAGCGGCGCATCCACCGGAGAGTTCGAGGCTCTCGAGCTGCGCGATAACGATAAGTCCCGCTATGGCGGAAAGGGCACTTCAAAGGCGGCAGAGAATATCTCAAACGCGCTTAACAAGGCGGTCTGCGGTCTGGACGCGTGCGATACCTATGCAATAGACGCGGCTATGATCAAGGCTGACGGTACACGTGATAAGTCAAATCTCGGCGCGAACGCTATCCTTGCCGTGTCGATAGCGGCGGCAAGGGCGGCGGCGAATTCACTGGAGATCCCGCTGTATCGGTTCCTTGGCGGCGTTCAGGGCAACGTTCTGCCCGTGCCTATGATGAATATCCTTAACGGCGGCGCTCACGCGGGAAATACCGTGGACGTTCAGGAATTTATGATAATGCCGGTCGGGGCGGAGAGCTTTAAGGAAGCGCTGCGGCAATGCTCGGAGGTGTTCCACGCGCTTGCGGCTAATCTTAAATCGAAAAAACTATCCACAGCGGTCGGAGATGAGGGCGGATTCGCGCCCGATCTCGCGAGCGACGAGGAAGCGATAGTCTGCATTCTCGATTCGGTAGAAAAGGCGGGGTACAAGGCAGGCACCGATTTTATGATCGCTATGGACGCGGCAGCCTCAGAATGGAAGAGCGGAAAAAAAGGCGAGTATGTTCTTCCGAAGGCGGGGACGCGTTTCACCACCGAGGAGCTGATCACGCATTGGGATAAGCTGTCGGAAAAGTATCCGATCATCTCCATCGAGGACGCGCTGGACGAGGAGGACTGGGAAGGCTGGAACCGTCTTACACAGCGGCTCGGAAAGCGCGTTCAGCTGGTGGGAGACGACCTGTTTGTCACAAATACGGAGCGTATTTCCAAGGGCATAACGCAGGGGTGCGCAAATTCCGTGCTGATAAAGCTGAACCAGATAGGTTCCGTTTCGGAAACGCTCGAGGCTATCAAAATGGCGCACAAGGCGCATTACACCGCGATCTCTTCTCACCGCTCGGGAGAGACTGCCGATACCACCATCGCCGATCTCGCTGTGGCGCTGAATACGTGTCAGATCAAGACGGGCGCGCCGTCACGCTCGGAGCGCGTTGAAAAGTACAATCGGCTGCTGCGCATAGAAGAGGAGCTTGGCGCGGCAGCGGTATATCCCGGACGCGGGGCGTTCAATGCAGGCAGATGATTTTAAACGCCGCGCGGGGAGACCTGCGCGGCTTGATCTTGCAGACAGCACGATCTCACGGAAATTAAAAAAGTGAATTTTTTGTAAAGATAACGGATTGACAGCAGCGGGAAGTTATGCTATAGTGAACGCGGAAAAGGGGTAATCGGCACAGCGATCGCACAATAGTTTTGATATACAAGTTTTGTGAGACCGAACAAATTCTTGCGGTTGATTTTGTTGAATGTGACGATCTTTTTACACGTCAGGAAAGATTTCTACATCTTGCGCAAACCCCGGTTGACAAATTTAAATCCAAGTTTTATAATATTTCTTGAAAGGAGATCTTTGCTTTTATAATTACATTTTACAAGGATGAACAAACATGAAAACAAAATTCAAACTTATTGCGGGGGCGCTTGCGACTGCGGCTTTGTCAACAGGGATCGTGGCTTCCGCTGCGACAACATCAAGTCCGTGGGGACGTCCATCTGTTGAGGAACTTCATATGGATGCCGTAAGGGTTCGAAATGATCCCGAATGGATCAAGAATTTTGAGGAAGCGCTGCTTGAAGGAAAGTCTCCGGTGGATCCCGTATATGCCGTTTACAATGAGGTCGTGGAAAGTGATGAGATAATGCCCGCTTATCTTAGCCAAGTTTTTGGTCTCAATGACGGTAATAAACTCACCTTGGTTCATGATGCAAGCGAATACGGTTATAACCTCTGGTCTGGCAGAATCACCACAAGTAATGTTTCCGCTTTTTCTATGGAATTCAGTGAACCTGCTACTTTTACTGCTGGCGTAACCGGCAGAGAGAAAGCCGCAATAATTATGGGAAAGTCCGGTTATTACGGCAATTATAAAAAGGCGACTGTTTACGGTACATTCAAAGACAGTAACGGAAATACATATACACGCCATTCCTTTAATGAGGGTACTGCAAGCACCGTTTTTGCTATGTTGTCTTCTGCCGAAAAGGGAGAACTTGTCGAACTGGCGTGTTATTTCTATTTGCATGATGGTACAGGGGTACAATCTTGTTATCGTGATGTCGCCGTTGTGCATGTAGTGAACTATGATTACGCCAATTCCGGGGAATATGCTGCGAAGCCTTATGCAGGGTTGATCGACTGTTATACCTATGTTGATACGGACAGCTTGGGCGTTATGCCGCCGGCAGGTGCGGAATAAAAAGTTTTAAAAAATTTTAAAAACCCCTTGACAAACGCGGAAGAGTGGTGTATAATATTACGGTAAAGCAGAGTTGCACACTCTCACCCGCCGGCGGGGCGGCTGTTTGAAGGGCGGCACATAAGGTATCGGGCGCGTTCAACGAACCGGGTTTCGTATCGAACAGAGCGATTGATACGTGTGTAGTCGGGAGAACGCCGTTTTGGCAGTCAGGCGCGGTCGTTTAATGTTGATATTCCCGTAAGGGTTATTGTATTAAGCGTGAGTTGTGTGCTCACGCTTAATTTATTTCTTGAAAGGCGGTGCTTGACAATCGGCACGAAGGAACAGCTCATCAATGAGGATATACGCGAAAAGGAGATCAGAGTTATAGGTACGGACGGGGAGCAGCTCGGCATTATGTCGTCTGCGGACGCTCTTAAAAAGGCGATCGAAGCCGACCTCGACCTTGTTATGATCTCGCCTACCGCAAATCCTCCGGTATGCCGTATCATGGATTACGGCAAATATCGTTTTGAGCAGACAAAGCGGGAGAAGGAAGCGAGAAAGAACCAGAAGACCGCAGATGTTAAGGAGATCAAGATGTCCCTCAACATCGACACAAATGATTTCAATATCAAGGTCAAAAACGCTATCAAGTTCCTGCAGAACGGCGACAAGGTGAAGGTCACGGTGCGTTTCAGACGTATGCGCGAGCTGACTCACGTCAATCTCGGCGAGGATCTTATGAAGAGGTTTTGCGACGCGGTTGCCGATTACGGCGGTTCCGACAAGCCGTCCAAGCTGGAGGGAAGAAACTACGCCGTTGTCCTCAGTCCCAAGAAATAAGGGCAATACTGCACAGAATAGTGCGGCATAAATCCCGTACCGCAAGTTTTCAAAGTACTATGTTCAATACTTATCCCACTTAAGAGTTCCAGCAAAGGGATAATCGCTATGCGAAAATAACCGCAATTGATCGGATAGTCTGAAGTGAGATCAGTATGACCAATATTAAGGAGGAAATTCAAAATGCCTAAGATCAAAACACACAGCGGCGCTAAAAAGCGCTTTAAGCTGACAGGAACCGGCAAGGTAAAGATGCAGCACTGCGGCAAGCGTCACATACTTACCAAGAAGACCACCAAGCGCAAGAGAGGTCTGCGCGCGGGCGCGTATGCGGACGTTACTAACGTGGCTCAGGTTAAGAGCCTTATCCCCTACAAATAATTAACTGAATGTAACAAGCGGATCTCCGTAACGGAAAAGCTGTGTCAACTGTTATGTTACAAGAGTTTTGCCGGTGCGGAAAGACGCAATTTCAAACACGCGGATTTCCGCAATAGCGGACGGTGACAGAGCGAAGCGGAGGCAGTGTCCGCTTGATAGGCGAAGCGCGGAGCGCTTTGCCGGTGCGGAAAGATGCAATTTCAAACACGCGGATTTCCGCAATAGCGGACGGTGACAGAACGAAGCGTAGGCGGCGTCCGCTTGATAGGCGAAGCGCGGAGCGCTTTGCCGGTGCGGAAAGACGCAATTTCAAACACGCGGATTTCCGCAAT
>JAIEDJ010000364.1:4095-17348 GCA_029068025.1 Oscillospiraceae bacterium
CGGACGGTGACAGAGCGAAGCGGAGGCAGTGTCCGCTTGATAGGCGAAGCGCGGAGCGCTTTGCCGGTGCGGAAAGACGCAATTTCAAACACGCGGATTTCCGCAATAGCGGACGGTGACAGAGCGAAGCGGAGGCAGTGTCCGCTTGATAGGCGAAGCGCGGAGCGCTTTGCCGGTGCGGAAAGACGCAATTTCAAATAGGAGGAAAATAAAATGGCAAGAATAAAGGGCGCACTTGCTACGCGCAAGAGAAGAAATAAAACACTCAAGCTCGCTAAGGGCTACTGGGGAGGCAAGAGCAGACTTTTCAAGACCGCTAAGGAAGCGGTTATGAAGTCGGGTCAGTATGCTTATGTCGGCAGACGTCTTAAGAAGAGAGATTTCAGACGCCTGTGGATCACCAGAATTTCCGCTGCCTGCAAGCTCAACGGAATGAACTATTCCACTTTTATGAACGGTCTGAAGAAGGCAAATGTTACGCTTAACAGAAAGATGCTTTCCGAGATCGCGATAAACGACGCAGCGGGCTTTACCGCGCTTACCGAGAAGGCTAAGGCTGCGCTTTGATCAGATCATTTCTCACGCCTCAAGGTTTGGGGCGTGAGATTTTCGCTATTTGCGGGAATGGTCTTACACGCTGGTTTCTGTAATAGCGAACGATAACAGAGCGTTTTGCCGCAGCCTGTATGAAAAGAACAACAATTTAAACGCACAGGAGAAATTTCAAAAAGCAGTTTCACTCTGCGGAGCGGAGACGAGCGGGACCGGCTAGGGCGGTGCGAAACACCGCACGGTTTTGAAATTTCTTTTAAATCAACAGCTCTTCGTCAACTTTTGATGATTAATCTACAAGCTGAGTCAAACCAGCGGTCTTAAAAAATAATGGTGATTTGTTATGGATACTATATCGTCGAGATCAAACGGCGACGTTCGGTTGCTAAGACAGCTTTTTCGCGAAAAAAAGCTGCGTTCGGAGCGGAATTTATTCGCCGTTGAGGGAGATCATCTCTGCGGAGAGCTTGCGGTATCGGGTAACAAAACAGATCTTTTTGCGTATACGCGGCGCGCGGCGGAAAAATATCCCGCTGCCGTGGAAAAAATGCTTGAGGTATCCGCGAAGTCGGTGGTCATAACCGAGGATATATCCGAATATATATCCGATACGAAAACGCCGCAGGGACTGTATGCGGCGGCTGAGATGCGCAAATGGGAGCTGCCGCGGAACGCGAACAGAATAATCGTTATGGACGGGGTTCAGGATCCCGGAAATGTAGGGACGATCATCCGTACTGCCGAGGCGTTCGGATTTGACGGAGCCGTGCTGCTGGGAGCGTGCGCGGATATATATTCGCCTAAGACGCTGCGCGCGTCTATGGGAAGCGCTTTGCGGTTTCCGTTTGTGTGCTGCGCGGCGGAGGAGCTGCGCTCTGTGCTTGACGGGTCCGCAATATACGCGGCAATGCTTGACAGCTCTGCTGCGGCATTGGGAGAGACCGTGTTTGCGGATCGCTCCGCTGTGATCATAGGCAGTGAGGGCAGGGGAGTGTCGCCCGAGGCAGCGGTTGTCTGCGATGAAAAGCTGTATATTCCGATAGGCGGCGCTGAGTCGCTTAACGCGGCGGTCGCGGCGGCTGTCATTATGTGGGAGATCGTTCGCCGGCGGTGAACATGAAAGCGCTTAATGGCGTTATAAAGTCAGTTGAGATCAACTTATTATCGCTTTTTTATCAAGCGGGTGAGCAGTATGAATAAATTGGAGCTTCTGCCGGCTGACGAATTTCCGCGGCTGTCGGAGAGCGAATGTGCCGATATCCAACGCGGGCTGGCGGCGCTGGTCGTTCAGGAAAACCGTTTGGAGCTTGATCAAATCAAGACTGTCGGCGGAGTGGATATCGCCTATTGGAACGGTCAGGACGGAAATGAATACGGCGTTTGCTGTATTGTGGTTATTGACGCAGAGAGCGGAGAGGTCATTGAAAAGCGTCACGCTTGGGGACGGTCGGAATTTCCGTATATTCCCGGGTGTCTGGCGTTTCGGGAGCTGCCGCTCGTTGTCAAGGCTGCCGCAATGCTTGAGAAAAGACCCGATGTGTTTATGTTCGACGGAAACGGGATACTTCACACGCGCGGTCTGGGGCTTGCCGCTCACGCGTCGTTTTATCTGGACTGTCCGACTCTCGGAGTGGCTAAGCATCTGTTCAGGGTGGACGGCGCGGAATTCGGCGAGTTGGGAATTGAGGCCGGGTGCTGCTCCGATATTGTTAAGGACGGAGCGGTTATCGGGAGGGCTGTCCGCACAAAACGGAATGTTAAGCCTGTTTATGTTTCTGTCGGGAACTATATCGATATCAATACGGCAACGGAGCTTGTGTTAAAGCTCGCTGATGATGAAAGTCATATTCCCGTGCCGACAAGGTATGCGGATCTGGAGACGCATATCAAGCGGCGGGAGCTTTGTTAATTGCAAAAAACGCGTAAGTATAGGATCAAAACGCTTTTAAATACAAATTAGGGGGAATCACGGTGGCTAACCTTGTTATATTGGAGTCGCCTTCCAAGGCGAAAACCGTAAAAAAATATCTGGGCGCGGGCTATGATGTTGTCGCGTCTACGGGTCATATTATCGACCTGCCCAAGTCCAAGCTCGGAGTCGACGTAGACAACAATTTCGAGCCGCAGTATGTCAATATGAAGGACAAGTCCGACATAATCAAGGAGCTAAAAAAACGCGCGAAGCAGTGCGATACAATTTATCTCGCGACCGACCCGGACCGCGAGGGAGAAGCTATCGCATGGCATTTGTCGCATTTGTTGAATATAGATGAAAAGGCGAAGGTTCGTGTGACGTTTAACGAGATCACGAAGACGGGCGTTCAGTACGGAATGAGCCATCCGCGCACCATCGACGCGGACGTTGTGAACGCACAGCAGACACGGCGTATTCTGGACAGAATAGTCGGCTATAAGCTGTCGCCGTTTTTGTGGAAGAAGGTGCGCAGAGGGCTTTCGGCGGGACGCGTGCAGTCTGTGGCTGTGCGTATCATCGTTGACCGCGAGGAGGAGATCCGCGCGTTCAAGTCCACAGAATACTGGAGCATTGACGCGAAGCTGTCCGCGTCATCGTCCAAAAAAACGTTCCCCGCGAAGCTGTCCGAGATCGACGGAAAGAAGGCTCAGATCGACAATAAAAAGCAGGCGGACGATATCCTCAAGAACCTTGAGGACGCGGAATTTGTCGTTACAAATCTTAAGAAATCTCAGCGGAAAAAGCAGCCCGCGCCGCCGTTTACGACTTCAACTCTCCAGCAGGAGGCGAGCCGTAAGCTGTCGTTTCAGGCGCGGCGCACTATGAAGGCGGCTCAGGAGCTGTACGAGGGCGTTGATGTTGAGGACATGGGCGCGGTCGGTCTTATCACTTATATGAGAACCGACAGTCTGCGTATCTCGGAGGAAGCGAAGACGGCAGCGGCGGAGCTTATCAAGAATATCTACGGCAAGGAATATCTGCCCGAAAAGCCGCGCGAGTTCAAGTCCAAAAGCAACGCGCAGGACGCGCACGAGGCTATTCGTCCCACAAATGTGGAGCTTACTCCCGCAAAGGTGAAAAAGTCGCTCACGTCCGATCAGTTCAAGCTGTATAAGCTGATCTGGGAGCGCTTTATGGCAAGCCAGATGGCAAACGCCGTTATGGATACCGTATCAGTGGAGATCACCGCGAAGAACTGTCTGTTTAAGGCAAGCGGTTATTCGGTGAAGTTTGACGGCTTTACAAAGCTGTATGAGGAAGCCAAGGACAGCGAGGAGCAGAGCGGCGCTCTCCCGAAGATCACGGACGGCGAAAAGCTCAAGGCGGAAGAGGTAGTCGGAAATCAGCACTTTACGCAGCCGCCCGCGCGTTACAACGAGGCTTCGCTTATTAAGGCGCTTGAGGAAAACGGGATCGGCCGGCCGTCAACCTACGCGCCTACTATTTCGACGATAATTGACAGGCACTATGTCGAGCGAGAGTCGGGGAATCAACTCAAGCCAACTCCGCTGGGAGAGGTCATCACGGGACTGCTCAAGGATAAATTCAACAACATCGTTGATGTGAAGTTCACCGCGAGAGTGGAGAACAGTCTTGACGATATCGAGAACGGCGAAAAGGACTGGGTCGAGACTCTGCGCAAGTTCTACAAGGGCTTCGCGCAGTCGCTCGAGAAGGCGGAAGCCGATATGGAGGGCAAGCACCTCAAGATCCCTGACGAGCCTACCGACGTTATCTGCGAGCAATGCGGAAAGAATATGGTCATTAAGATAGGTCCTTACGGAAAGTTTCTCGGCTGCTCGGGATTCCCGGAGTGCAAGTTTACCAAGAAGATCGTTACCGAGACCAAGGGCAGCTGTCCGAAGTGCGGAAAGAAAATGCTGCTCAAGAAATCCAAGAAGGGCAAACCGTTTTACGGCTGCGAGAACTTCAAGGACTGCAACTTCATGACCTGGGACGTTCCGCTTGAGGAAAAGTGTCCTCAGTGCGGCGCAAGCCTCTTTAAGAAAACCGGAAAGCTCGGGAAGATCTACTGTCTCAAGGACGGCTGTTCCTACGAGCGTCCGCTTGATAAGGAAAACGGCAATGAAGGTTAAGGTCATCGGCGCGGGGCTGGCGGGCTGCGAGGCCGCCATGCAGCTTGCGCGGCGCGGTTTTTCGGTAGAACTTTATGAGATGAAGCCCGAAAAATACACTCCCGCGCATAAATATGAGGGATTCGCGGAGCTGGTCTGCTCCAACTCGCTCAAATCCTCGCGTGTGGACAGCGCGTGCGGTCTGCTGAAAGAGGAGATGCGGCGGTTCGGTTCGGTGATCGTCGAGGCGGCGGAAAAGACCGCCGTTCCCGCGGGCGGCGCTCTGGCCGTGGACAGGTTCGCGTTTTCGGACGAGGTGACGCGGATCGTAAGATCTAACCCGAATATCACGGTCATCTCCGGAGAGGTCACGGAGTTTCCCGAGAGGAACGCCGTTATCTGCACGGGGCCGCTGACGGCGGGCGCTTTCGCGGACAGGATACGCGAGCGGTGCGGGAACTATCTCAGCTTTTATGACGCGGCGGCGCCGATAGTCACGGCGGAGAGCATTGATTTTTCGATAGCGTTCTATCAGTCGAGGTACGATCACGGCGGCGCGGATTACGCCAACTGCCCGATGAATAAGGAAGAATACGACGCGTTTTATAACGCGCTTATAAACGCGGAGGGCGCGCCGCTGCACGAGTTCGACGTTCCCGAGGAAGCGGCGGGGCTTAAGGTCTACGAGGGCTGTATGCCCGTTGAGGTGCTCGCCAAGCGCGGGTATGACAGCGTGAGATACGGCTGCATGAAGCCGGTGGGGCTGACTGATCCGCGCGACGGAAAGCGTCCGTATGCGGCGGTGCAGCTGCGCAAGGAGAACGCGGAGGGTACGCTGTTCAATCTCGTGGGATTTCAGACGAATCTGAAATTCAGCGAACAGAAGCGGGTGTTCTCGATGATCCCCGGGCTTGCGAACGCTGAGTTTGCGCGGTATGGCGTTATGCACCGCAATTCGTTCCTCAACAGTCCCAAGATCCTGGACGAGCATTTTATGCTCAAGGAATCGGAGAACGTGTTCTTCGGCGGACAGATCACAGGCGTGGAGGGCTACGTCGAGAGCGCGGCAAGCGGTATTATGGCGGGCAGAGCGCTGGCGGATATCCTTGACGGAAAAAAGCCGCTTGTTTTTCCGAATACTACTATGATGGGCGCGTTGGCGCGGCACGTTTCGCAGAGTTGGTCGTGTAATTTTCAGCCGATGGGAAGCAATATGGGTATACTGCCGCCGCTTGAAGAAGAATTTCGCGGCAGGGACGGCAAGGAGCGCAAGTATAAGGCGCTGGCGGACAGGGCTCTGAAAGCAATTGACGAGCTGCTTGACGGTTGATGTGTAAGCTAAGATCAACGCTGTTAAGAGCAGTGAATTTGTATTGTTTGGTATTATGTTGAAGCATAGTGCTTGACAAGTTCAAGATCTTGCTGTATAATGAACTATATGACGGGATCAATGCAATAAATTCGCAGCAATTGCACGTCTAGCTAAGATCAGTGCGATAAACACGCAGCAAAGGCTCTAACGCCAAGATCCGCGTTATAAATACGCAGTAAAGGATCTAACGCCAAGATAAACGCACGATAGACCAGTGAATTTCAAAAAGTGTCGAAATTTTTTCTCAAGAAAAAATTTCGACCGGTTCTCACTTGGCGGCAGCTCTGCTGCCGTCAAGTGAGATTTTTGAAATTCTTTTAGATAAGGAGTTTTTTTATGAGGATCGTTATAGACGGGTTCGGCGGGGACAACGCCCCCGACGAGGTACTTAAGGGCGCGGCACTCGCTGTTGAGGGACTGGGCATAGAGGTTTCCGTGACCGGCGATGTTAAGGTTCTTGGGGAGCGTATGAAGGCGCTCGGGATCTCCGACAAGGGGATAACTCTCGTAAATGCCGAGGGTGTCATCACGACCGAGGACAGCCCGCTTTCCGTAGCTAAGCAGAAGAGCGGGAGTTCCATGGGCGTGGCGTTTTCCATGCTTGCGGAAGGAAAGGCTGACGCGGCTATCTCGGCGGGAAGCACGGCGGCTATCGTCGTCGGCGGAACTACCGTGACAAAGAAGATCAAGGGCGTGAGGAAGGCGGCGCTCGTGCCGCTTATGCCGTGCTCGGGAGGAAAGAGATACTGTGTGCTGGACGGCGGCGCGAATCTGCACTGCACGCCCGAAATGCTGCAGCAGTTCGCTATTATGGGAAGCTGCTTTATGGAAGCGACTATGGGGATAAAAAATCCGCGCGTGGGACTGCTTAACATAGGCACGGAGGACGAGAAGGGCAGAGAGCTGGAGCATGAAACAAAAGCGCTGCTCGAAAATACTCCTATAAACTTTCTGGGATATGTGGAAGCGCGCGAGGTTCCGCTTGGTACGGTGGATGTTCTCGTGACGGACGGATTTACGGGGAATGTTTTTCTTAAGGCGTGCGAGGGCATGGGAGCGCTTATGAAGGATGGTCTCAAGACCATTTTCTTCTCGAATCTGAAAACAAAGATCGGCGCTTTGTGCGTAAAAAAGCAGCTGGGCGAGTTCA
Source organism: Oscillospiraceae bacterium (assembly GCA_029068025.1). Lineage (GTDB taxonomy): Bacteria > Bacillota > Clostridia > Oscillospirales > Ruminococcaceae > CAG-115. Next base: position 11,220 of record JAIEDJ010000364.1, read on the forward strand.
CAAAGCAGATGGACTACAAGACTATCGGCGGATCTCCGCTGCTGGGCGCGGCAAAGCCCGTGTTCAAGGCGCACGGCGCAAGCGACGCGAAGGCTTTTTTCGGAGCGTTCAGACAGGCAAAGCTGTTTGTTGAGAACAATGCTATAGAACGTATGACAGAGGCTATCGCGAAGCTCAGGGTCGGGGAGGCTGTTGAGGATGTCTGACTTGGCAGCGTTAAAGGAGCTGGAGGAAAAGCTCGGCTACAAATTCAAAAAGATCGACTATCTTAAGCGCGCGCTGACTCATTCGAGCTACTCGGGCGGCAAGAACAACGGCAGCAACGAACGGCTGGAGTTCCTGGGGGACAGCGTTTTGCAGATCACGGTGTCGCTGTATCTGTTCACGAATATGACGGGCGTTCCCGAGGGCGGGCTTACAAAGCTCCGCGCTTCTATTGTTTGCGAGAATTCGCTGTACGGGTTCGCCAAAAGGATAGATCTCGGAAAGTATATCCTGCTTGGAAAAGGCGAGGAAATGACGGGCGGAAGAGACCGGCGCTCCATTCTCGCGGACGCGTTTGAAGCGGTCATCGCCGCGATATACCTTGACGGCGGAATGGACGAGGCGCAGAGAATGATCCTTTCGTTCGTGCCGGGTATCGAGGCGCTCAAGTCGGGAAAGGTAAGGCTCGGTGACTATAAGACGATACTGCAGGAGATCATTCAGCAGAATCCCGAGGAACATATTTCCTATGAGGTTCGCGACGATAACGCTCAGCAGCATATAAAGATGTTTTACGCGGACGTTCTGCTGAACGGACAGGTCATAGGCAGCGGCAGCGGTCAGTCCAAGAAGGAAGCGGAACAGGCCGCCGCAAAGGAAGCTGTAAAGCTGATGGGCTATGAAACAGACTAAAAAAACAAACGTTTCGATCTTTATTCCGCACGCGGGGTGCAGGCATTTATGCAGCTTCTGCGATCAGCGGAGTATTTCCGGGAGCGCGGTGGCTCCGACGGCGTGGGAGGTTCGGGATCTGCTCGCTCAACAGGCGGATCATCTTGAGAAACGCGGAATGACGGCGGAGATCGCGTTTTTCGGGGGGAGCTTTACGGCGATACCGCGGGCATATATGCTGGATATGCTGAAGACCGCAAAGAAGGCTGTGGAGCGGTTTCCCGCGTATACGGGGATACGCTGCTCAACGCGTCCGGACTGTGTTGATGAAGAGACAGCGGGGATACTTGTAAAGTACGGTGTTACCGCCGTGGAGCTGGGAGCGCAGTCCATGAGCGATGAAGTGCTTTCCGCTAATGAGCGGGGGCATACCGCCGAGGACGTGCGAAGAGCGGCGCGGATCATCATGGACAGCGGCGTAGAGCTTGGGCTTCAGATGATGACCGGTTTGTACCGCGATACTCCCGAACGATGTCTTTATACGGCGGATGAATTTATAAAGCTATCGCCGAAGACCGTGAGGATATATCCTACGGTTATTTTGAAAAATACGCGGCTGGGAGAGCTTTTCGAGAGCGGAGAATATAAGTCGTTTTCGTTTGAGGAGACTGTTGATCTGTGCGCGGAGCTGCTTAGAAAATTCACCGAAAATGGAATTCGTGTGATACGCCTGGGGCTGCACGCAAGTGCGGACGTTGAGCGCGATATGCTGGGCGGAGTTTATCATCCCGCGCTGCGCGAGATCGTCGAGAGCCGCGTTATACTGAACAAGCTTAAGGAGCGGTTTTGCGGAATGGAGAAGGGGTACTACACGGTGTATACCGATCCGCGTAATATCTCGAAGGCGATAGGGCAGAAGCGCTGCAATATCAACGCACTCGCGGAGCTTGGATATGAGATCGACGTTTTGCCGCTTGAGGGCGAATATTTGTTGATAAAATGACGGCATTGAGATCCTTGGGGGAGGAGCCCCCACATCCCCTCTCCGCTTCTCGGGGAGAGGGGGAGAGGATGCGGGGGCTCCGCCCACAACCCCTGCCAAAGGGCACGCATTATGCGCTGCGCGCAAAACGCCGCCAATTGAGAAATTTGAATTTTTTAAAATCAACAGGCAAGATCAACGTTATAAACACGCAGCAAAGGATCTTACGCCAAGAGCAACGAACGATAGGACAGTGAATTTCAAATAGGTCGAAATTTTAATTTCGACCGGTTCTCAATTGACGGCTAAGCGGAGCGCCAACGGCGCGCAGCGTGAGCGTTTTGCAGCGTTTTGCGCACAGCGCATAATGCGTGCATAATGCGGCCAATTGAGAAATTTGAAATTTTTTAAAATAAGGATAAAAGATGTTATTTAAGACTTTGGAAATTCAGGGCTTTAAGTCCTTTGCGGATAAGACCGTGCTGGAGTTTGACACGCGCACTACCGCTGTCGTCGGCTCCAACGGAAACGGCAAGAGCAATATCTCCGACGCGCTGCGGTGGGTTATGGGCGAACAGGGCGCAAAGACGCTGCGCGGCGAGAAGATGGAGGACGTTATCTTTCACGGGACTGTTGAGCGCAAGCCCATGGGCTTCGCGAGAGTGGCGCTGACCATCGACAACTCCGACAGGGCGCTTTCTGTGGACAGCGACGAGGTCGTTATCTCGCGGAAGCTGTACCGTTCGGGCGAGAGCGAGTACCTCATCAACGGAAAGAAATCGCGTCTTCGCGATATTCAGGAGCTGCTGATGGGAACGGGTCTCGGGCGTGACGGTTACTCGATAATCGGTCAGGGACGCGTTTCGGAGATCATCAGCGCGCGCGATACTCAGCGACGTGAGATCTTTGAGGAAGCGGCGGGAGTGTCGCTGTTCCTCCACAAAAAAGCGGACGCGGAGAAGCAGCTTTCCCAGGCGGAGGAAAATATCATCCGTCAGCGTGATCTGATACGCGCCGACGAGGAACGTCTGCCGATACTGAAAAGGCAGTCGGAGAAGGCTGTGCTGGCGAGCGAGCTGCTTGCCGAGAAGAAAACGCTTGAGATCTCGGTATCTGTGGCGCGTCTTAGTGAGAAGCGCGGCGCTTTAAGCAAGCTGCGTGACGATCTGCTGCTGAATCAGAGCGAGTGTGAGCACTACGAACGCGATATCAGGACTGCCGAGGAACGTATTGAAAAGCTCGGTGACGACAAGCTCTCCGCTCAGGGACGGCTGGAGCGCGTTAGATCGAGTATTCAGTCCGCGAATGATGAGCTGGCGGAAAAACGCGCGGCTATCTCGGTCGCGGAGAACGATATCAAGCACAACGAGCAGCGCCGCGCGGAGCTTTCGGAGCAGCTGAAGAACGCAGAGCAGAGCGGACGGGATTTTGATATCAAGATCAACGAGATCAACGCCGATATCGGGAAAAAGCAGTCGGCGGCGGAGGAATACGAACGCGGCGCGGCGGAGCTCCGAAAGGAGCTTGACGAGATCTCCGAGAAGAGCGCACGCGCGGGAGAGAAATACTCCGCTCTTGAAGGAGAGATCGCGGCAGCGCGTTCCGAAGAGGCAAAGCAGCAGCTTGCCGCTTCTATGGCAAGGCGCACCGCCGAAGAGATAGAGGGGCAGAAGTCCGCTTTCCTAAGCGGTCTTAGCGACAGTGAGGAAAAGCTCGGCGAATACCGCGCGGAGCTTGCAAACGCGAAAAAATTATCCGCTCAGACGGCGGAGGAATCGGATTCCGTCAAAAACAAGGCGGCGGGTATGGAGCGGCTTGCCGAGGGCAAGAAAAAGCGTCTCGAGGAATCGCGGGCGGCTCTCGAGAAGGCAAATTCGCTGCTGAACGAAAAGAATCAGCGGTATCGCGTGCTTTCGGATATCGAGAAAAGCCGCGAGGGGTATTACCGTTCCGTTAAGGAAGTGCTCCGCGCGGGAGAGCAGGGACGGCTGACGGGCGTTCACGGCATAGTTGCCGACGTTATCACCGTTCCCGAAAAGTACGTCACCGCGATGGAAACGGTGCTGCAAAGCGTTATGCAGAATATCATCGTTGACAACGAGGAGACTGCCGCGAGATGTATCAGCTTCCTTAAGGAAACGGACGCGGGACGCGCTACGTTCTATCCGCTGACCTCTATCAAGGGACGCAGTCTGAACGAGCCGCGGCTGCTCTCGGAAGCGGGATTTGAGGGTATTGCAAGCGAGCTTGTGGAATGTGATGACGAATACGCGGAGATCATAAGCAATCTTCTGGGAACCACGGCGGTGGTAGACGATATGAGCACCGCGAAGGTCATAGGAAAAAAGTACGGGTATAAGTTCAGGATAGTAACGCTTGACGGTCAGCTTGTAAACGCCGGCGGATCGTTCACGGGCGGCTCGAAGATCAACAAGGGAGGCAGTATAATCTCCCGAAAGCAGGAGCTGGATACGCTGTATTCCGAGATCACAAAGCTGCGCGAGTCCGCGAAGGAGAAGAACGAGGAATTCGAGCGGTACAGAGCGGAGAGCGCGAAGTTCACCATCGAGATGGAGGGGCTTATGGACAGGATCCGTGAGCTGGAGCAGGACGATATCAGGACTGCCGCCGAGATCTCGCGCTTGTCGGGACTTATCGAACAGCTGGAGGATCAGAGCGAAAGCTCAAAGCAGAGCTTACAGCGCTTTGATTCGCAGATAGCGGCGCAGAACGAGATAGTTTCCGCCGCCGAAAACAGCATTAAGCAGCTTTCGGAGAAAATATCCGCGCTGGAGAAGAGCTATGAGGAACAGTCGGGCGAACGCTCCGAAACGGAAAACAAGATCCGCGGGATCTCCGAGAGGATCAAGCAGTTCGACAGTGACAGAATGGACGCTCTGCATGATATTGATCTGCTGAAGCAGCAGATAAAGAACGTTGAGGACAACCGCAGGATGCTGCTGGAGAACAGCGGCGGCTTTAAGGACGCTATGAAAGAGCTTGACGAGAGCGACCGCGCGATACGCGAGAGGATAGAGGTCATAAGACGCGAGATCGAGGCGGGGAGCAATTCGGTCTCCGACAGGAATGAAGAGCTTTCGGCGCTTACAAACGAGATCTCCGAATGTGAGCGTAAGATCACAGAGCTGCACAAGGATATCTCCGAGGCGAATCAGAACAAGGAGAAGTTCTCGCGCGAGCTGGCGCGTCTGGACGAGCGGCAGGTGTCCGTTCAGAAGGAGTATGACAAGATCGTTTCGCTGCTGTATGACAGCTATGAGCTTACGGTGTCGCAGGCGGAGGAGCAGGCGCAGATCCCCGACGATCTGCTGACTGCCGAAAATGATCTGAACGATCTCAGCAAGCGGATATCCGCGCTGGGTATGGTAAATATGGAATCCATCGAGGAATATAAGACGGTATCGGAGCGGTATGAATTCCAATCGGGACAGTTGCGGGATATCGAGGATTCCAAGCGTGAGCTGGAGCGGCTTATCGCACAGCTTACCGAGGATATCAAGAAGCAGTTTCTGGACAGCTTCAACGACATCAACAAGCATTTCAAGGACGTGTTCGCACAGATATTCGGCCCCGGCTCTCACGCGGAGCTGGAGCTTACCAACCCGGAGGACGTATTGAGCTCGGGTATCGAGATCAAGGCGGCGCCTCCCGGAAAGGTCATCAAGAATCTGATCTCGCTTTCGGGCGGTGAGCAGGCTATGGTGGCGATCACGATCTATTTCGCGATACTTATGCACCGTCCTACGCCGTTCTGTATGCTCGACGAGGTCGACGCGCCGCTGGACGTTATCAATGTTGAGAAGTATATAAAGTATGTCAACCAATTCAGCCGCCGCACTCAGCTTATGATCATCTCGCACAGGCGCGGCACGATCGAGGGCTGCTCGGTGCTGTACGGCGTGTTTATGCAGGAGAAGGGCGTTTCGCGCCTGCTGAGACAGGAGCTTTCGGACGATATGGACGGAGTAACGAATTAAACTCTTATGAGAATTATAAACTATCTGAGGAAGAAAAGACTGTTGATACCTGTCATCGCGGCTGTGGCGGTCGTTATCGTCGCCGCTGCGGTGCTGATAATACGCGGGGTTACGCGGCAGAAGAGCTTTACTGAAACGCTCCCTGTGAACAGCGTTTTAACTGTTGAGCAGGCGCTTGAGGATCTTGATCATGTCTATCGGGTAATTTCCGAGAATCATCCGTGTTTTCTCGATAACTCGGGGCTTGACAAGCAGTTGACATCCGTTTACGAG
>JAIEDJ010000365.1 GCA_029068025.1 Oscillospiraceae bacterium
GCCTACCGGGCCCCGGGGGCGCCAGGCGCGTAGTGTAGTGTGCCGCCAATTGAGAATTTTGAAATTCTTTAAAATAAGGTGAAAATATGAAATTCAGTGAGAGTATGGCGGCTGTTGAAGCCGTGCTGTTCGCGTGCGGAGAGCCTATTGAGCTTGATAAGCTCGCCGCTGCCGCCGAGATAGAAAAGGAGACCGCCGAACGTATTGTGGAGCGGCTGAACGATCGGTATAAAGATCAGAAGAGCGCTTTTCTTATTGGAAAGCTGGACGGCAGCTATCAGATGATGACGCGTCCCGAATATGCGCGTTACATAAAAACGGCAATGGAAACGCGCCGCCAGGTGCCGTTATCTCCCGCGGCGATGGAGGTCCTGGCTATCGTGGCGTACAATCAGCCCGTCACGCGCGGATTTGTCGATCAGGTGCGCGGCGTGGACAGCTCGGGAGTGGTGCGCAGCCTTGTGGAGCGTGATCTGCTGGAGGAACACGGGAGGCTGACCGACGTTCCGGGGCGGCCTATAGCATACCGCACGACGGACAATTTTTTAAGGTGCTTCGGGCTTAACAGTCTGGAAAATCTCCCGGCGATCCCAGGCAGCACGGATCAGATAGATCTCGATGAGTATGAGGATATGAATGACGATCCCGAGGGAATCTCGTCTGCAGTCTTGGACGAGGTCAAAGACGATCTGGAATAACCGTGATCGAAAATACAAATGAAAGGTGGTGTTCCCATGGTAGGCTGGATAATCGCAGGCTCGATCCTGCTTTTGTTCCTGATATTGCTGCTGAGCAGAGTGACTATCATTGTTGATTACGATGGGGACATCTATCTTAAGGTGTCGTATTTCGGCATAACGGTCTTTAAAATTCCAAGCAAGAAGAAACCTAAGAAAAAAGCGAAAAAGAAGAAGAAAAAGTCAGATATTGCCGATAAAGCGGCTGAAACAGCGATAAAAGAGGACGAGTCCGCGGATAAAAAGAACGGGAACACGGATGAATCCGACAAGCCCGACGATCCCGATAAGAAAAAGAAGAAGGAAAAGAAGCCTAAAAAACCGCTTCCGACTTTTGACGAACTTATGGATCTTCTGAGATTGGCGCTGAACAGTGTCGGAAAGCCGCTGAAAAAGATATTGAAGCGCGTTACGTTCTCACATCTGAGCTTTGACGCGGTGTGCGGCGGGGCAGACGCGGCAAGGGCGGCGATAAACTACGGGGCAATGAACTTCGCGTTAAGCTCCGTGCTGAATCTTATCGACACGTTCTTCACGCTGAAGGCGCCCGACGATCTGCATATCGGAGTGGATTTCTATCAGGAGAAGACAGTGATGAAGATCTACTGCGAGATCAGAACCACTGTCGGCGCTGCGATCGCGTTCGCGTTCTCACTGCTGGGACGCGCGGTGATGAACTATCTGAGATCCCGCGGCGCGAGAAGCGCTATCAAAAAGCTCATTGCAAAGCCAAAGGAGCCAAAGAAAGCGGAGAGCGCGGCGGAAAACTGAAAGTAAGGCGGCTTATGTCGTTTTATATATTTTAAAAAGCAATGCGGGCAGACCGCCCGATATGAAAGGAGTTAAATTATTATGGCACACGCTATTGAAGGTATTCTGGGAGTATCTATGGAAAAGATCCGCGAGATGGTGGACGTTAACACCATTGTCGGCGAACCCATCAGCTCCGAGGGCGCTACCATTATACCTATCTCCAAGGTGTCCTTCGGCTTTGCGTCGGGCGGCACGGATCTTCCGACTCAGGCGGCGGAGAAGTTCGCGGGCGGCAGCGGCGCGGGTATTACCGTAAAGCCCGTGGCGTTCATTGTTATCAAGGCGGACGGCGACGTTAAGCTGATGGAGCTTGGCGGCGGCAAGTCTTCTCCGATCGAGGGCGCTATCGAAGCTATCCCCGGTATCGTAGAAAAGATCAAGGCGTTCATGGCGGACAAGAAGGCTGCAAAGGCGGCTAAGGCTGCTGAATCCAAGGAGAGCCTGGAAGAAGCGGAAAAAACCGAGGAATAATTTACTAATGGTCTGCGCAAAATATCCAATGAAATAAATTTTAATTGGAGTGAGCGCAATGAAAAAAGTAATTTGCAGTTTTCTGGTTTTGGGACTTATGCTGCCGGTTTTCGGGCTGAAAGCGTCTGCGGAGGGACCGGGAGTGTCGGCGGTAAGCGCCGTTGTCATCGAAGCGGAAACGGGCACGGTGCTGTTCTCGAAGAATATGAGCGAACAGCGTGCTATGGCTTCAACGACTAAGATCATGACCGCGATATTGACTATTGAAGCGGGCGATCTTGACCGCGAGTTCACGGTGGACAGCTTTGCCATTATGGTAGAGGGCACATCGATGGGCTTGCGCGAGGGCGACCGCGTGTCGCGGCGTGACTTGCTTTATGGTATAATGCTCCCCTCGGGCAACGACGCGGCAAACGCCGCGGCGGTCTCTGTGTCGGGGAGCGTTGCGGCGTTTGTGGAAAAAATGAACGCGAAGGCGGGTTCGCTGGGACTTTTAAACACGCATTTCGCGAATCCGTCGGGCCTGGACGCGAACGGGCACTACACCACGGCTTATGATCTCGCCAGGCTTACCGCATACGCGATGAAAAACGAGATCTTCCGTGAGGTGGCAGGCTGCCGCTCAAAGGAGGTCGAGTTCGGAAATCCGCCGTACAAGCGTACGCTGTACAATTCAAATAAAATGCTAACGCGCTACGAGGGAGCTATAGGCGTAAAGCCGGGATTTACCGATGACGCGCGGCGTTGTCTTGTGTCCGCGGCGGAGCGCAACGGAACAACGCTTATTGCGGTCACGTTGAATGCGGGCGACGACTGGAACGATCACGAGAAAATGCTGAACTACGGTTTTTCTCAGGTGAGCGCATATCAGTTGGAAACTGGCTGCTCCGCAAAGGTTGCGGTCGCGGGAACGGGACAGACGGTCGGCGTGTACGCGGATAACGCAGTCTTGTCTTTGACTGCCGTTCAGCGTCAGCGGCTGGAGCGGAAGGTGCTGCTGCCGAGAATGGTTTACGGTGCTGTGGAAAAGGGACAGAAGCTCGGCAAGATAGAATATATGCTGGACGGAAAGACCGTCAAGAGTGTGAATCTGTATGCGGATTCAGACGTTGCCGAGGAGGACGGGCAGCTTAGCACGTGGCAGAAGATACTGCGGTTTCTCGGGTTCTGAGCGGTCGTGCGGATAGGAGCAGGCTCTTTAAGGTAAATCGGCAAGATCGGCGCTGCGGATATTTGTATCGTTTGGTATTATGTTGAAGCAAAGTGCTTGACAAGTTCAAAGCTGTACGGTATAATGAACTATATGGCGAAACAAGCAAAGATCAACGCATTAATGGTAATGTCTAAGCTAAGAACAACACTGTAAAGGAGCAGGAATTTCAAAATGGTCGAAAAAAATTTAACAAATAATAAAAAAATTTTCCGACCGGTTAGGACTTGACGGCTAAGCGGAACGGGGCGTCAGCGAAGATGAGCGTGCGCATTATGCTTCGCAAAACGCTGCCAAGTTCGAATTTTGAAATTCTTAAAAATAAGGTTGCAGCAAATGCGCCTTAACCAAGAACAGCGTTATAAATACGCATGAATTTCAAAAAGTGTCAAAATTTTTCTTAAGAAAAATTTTGACCGGTTCTCAATTGACGGCTAAGTGCAGCGGAAAATGCAGCGGTGCAAAAATCAGCGCGGTGGATGGGCAGAAACTTTTATATATAAGCCGATGTAGGGACAAAAATCAGCCGCTGCATTTGGAGCGGAACGTGCCGCCAATTGAGAATTTTGAAATTCTTTTAAAATAAGGAGCAATATGATACGGATTCAGAAAATAATTGCGGACAGCGGTCTGTGCTCGCGCCGTAAGGCAGAGGAGATGATCTCGCAGGGAAGAGTCACCGTGAACGGCAGAAGGTGTTCGCTGGGAGACAAGGCGGACGAGGTGCGCGATATCGTCGCGGTCGACGGGAAGGCGCTTTCCGCTCCGAGCAAGGAAAAGCGCTACATAATGTTGAATAAGCCGCGCGGATATATCACGACGATGTCGGACGAGCAGGGCAGGCGCACGGCAGTCGAGCTGCTGGACGGCGTGGAGGAACGGGTCGTTCCCGTCGGACGGCTGGACAGGAACTCCGAGGGGCTGCTGCTGTTCACCAACGACGGTGAGCTGGCAAATGAGATCACTCACCCATCGCGGCACGTAAGCAAAACGTATCGCGTCACCATCGACGGCAGAGTTAGCGAGGAACAGCTTATGCGGCTGAGCTCCGGCGTGGAGCTGGACGACGGCAAGGTCACGCTCCCGTGTACGGTGGAGGTGCTTGTCGAGGAGCCGGAGCGAACGGTTCTGAGAATAGTAATAAAGCAAGGACTTAACCGACAGATACGCAGAATGTGTACGGCGGTCGGGCTGGAGGTCGGACGGCTGCGGCGTGTCGCGATAGGCGGCGTTCGGCTCGGTATGCTCAAGCCCGGCGAATGGCGCGATCTCACCAAGGAAGAGCTGAGATCCCTACGTGCGTCGATCGGTAAGTCCGAGAAGCGAGGAAAACGATGATAGAGATACTTCAGAATAAGGAAAATCTCGACAAGATCGAGTTTAACGCCCGCGACGGCGATGAGGTTCTCGGAAAGATCGCGGGAGAGCTTGACGGCGATACGTTTGTTATCAACGAACTGGACTGCGGGGAGTTCTTTACGGACGGGCTGGTTCGCGCAATACTTAATCTGATGACGCTGCACGGGATCGACAAGGCGAGGTTTGAGCTTCCCGAGCATACGGAGCTGCTGCGAAAACTGAGATTCTTTGAGGACAAACCTGAGATCGGCAGTATCGCGGAGTTCTTTGATAAGGGCTGCGGGAATTGATCTTTATTTCAACAAATTCCGCATAGGTCAGCGGGGGAGAGAAAATGGTTATTCTGATCGGCGGCGCGTCTCACACAGGTAAAACCAATTTAGCACAGCGGCTTCTCGAAAAATACAGGTATCCGTATTTGTCCATTGATCATTTGAAAATGGGGCTTATCCGGAGCGGTAACACGGAATTGACTCCAATGAGCGATGATACGGAATTAACAGAGTATCTGTGGCCGATCGTGCGGGAAATGGTTAAGACCGCTGTTGAAAATGAACAAAATCTGATCGTTGAGGGGTGTTACATTCCCTTTGATTGGCAAACGGATTTTGACGAAGGCTATTTGTCTAAAATTCGATATATATGCCTGATATTAAGCGAGCGATATATCCGGTCACATTTTGAGGATATAAAAAAATATGCAGGCGTGATCGAGCAAAGGCTTGATGATTCGGATCTCACAATGGAGTCAGTATTGCAGGACAACGCCCGAACGCTTGATATGTGCAGAAAACACAATGCGGGTTATTTGCTTGTTGATGATGAATATCATGTCGATCTTGAGCTGTGACTTTCGATTCGTGGGGCGGTTATCCATAATGGGTAGCTGCCCTGTTTGTCGTTTTGATAAAAACGAAGGATCGGCTTTTATCAGCATAAATGATCAAAGGGAGTTTTATTGTCAATTTTACCAAAAAAATAGGGAAAAAATTTGGCAAAACAGAAAAAATTTTCTTCAAAAGAAAAATGCTCTTGTTATTTAGTCGAGATTGTTGTATAATTAACGTGGATATTTTTTTGGCAGAGCTATTGCCACATTTAAGTAATATAACGGAGGAAACACCATGGCATTCACAAAATCCTTGGCTGAGATGGAACAAAGCGTTCCGGACAGCGAAGCAAGAAAAAGACTTGCCGCGTTCTTCGATGAGGACAGCTTCAACGAGCTTGATAAGTTCCTGTCTGCGGACGGAGAAGTAAGCTCGGTCGCTGCGGGCTGCGGCAGAGTTGAGGGCACTCCTGTTTATGCGTTTGCGCAGGACGTGTCTGTCAAGGGCGGCGCGGTAAACAAGGCTGCCGCTCTCAAGATCAAGAGAGTATATGAGCTGGCGGCTAAGAACGGTTCGCCTGTCGTCGGATTCTTCGACAGCAAGGGCGGCGATATCAATGAGGGAATGGCTGTGCTCTCCGCTTACGGCGATATTATGAAGGCTTCCGCTAAGATCTCCGGAATGGTTCCGCAGATCGCTGTGCTGAACGGCGTTTGCGCGGGCTGTGCGGCTATGATCGCTTCTATGGCGGATATAGTTATCGCGACCGAGAAGAGCGAGCTGTTCCTTACGGCTCCGTTCAACAATGAGGACGGAAAGCTTGAGGGCGCAGGTTCGGCTCTCAACGCCGCAAAGTCGGGTGTTTGTCAGATCCTCGTAAAGGATGACGCGGAGGCTGCCGCAAAGGCAAAGCAGCTTATTTCCGTGCTCCCCGAGAACAATATTTCTCTGGCTTGCTACCCTGCGGCTCTGGAGAACAACTCGGATATTTCCGCTTCCATGAACGGCATGGAGCTTATCAAGGCTGTTACCCAGGAGGGAAGCGTTATCGAGCTTGGAGAGAAGTTCGGTTCGGCGGCGTATACGGCACTTGGCGCTTTGGATGGGCTGACCGTTGCGTTCGTTGCTACCGATAAGGCGGCTAAGCTCAGCAGCGCTGACTGCGCTAAGATCGCGAGATTCGTTCAGTTTGCGGATCTGTTCTCCATTCCCGTTGTAACGGTTATTGATACCGAGGGCTTTGAAGGCAGCTCGGCGGCGGAGCTTTCCGGTTCCGTTCGTGACTGCGCGAGACTTGCGCAGGTTTACGCGGCGGCTACCACTGCTAAGGTAAATCTTGTGAAGGGCAAGGCGTTCGGCGCAGCGTTTGCGGCGTTTGACAGCGCTGATATGACTTTCGCCTGGGAGGGCGCGCAGATCGCGCCGATGGCTCCCGAGGCGGGCAAGGTATTCATGGGCGAGGAGCTTGTGACTTCTCCGTTTGCGGCGGCTTCTCTCGGTATGGTAGACGGCGTTATTGACGCTGCCGATACCCGCGCGGTCGTTGCCGACGCACTTGATATGTGCAGCGCAAAGAATGTAAATCCCGTGAGAAAGCACGCGAATTTCTCATTCTGATCAAAACCAAAGCAAGGCTAAGACAGTATCGGGCATCGGCTCGAGGCTGTCAAGACCGGCAAAGCGAAAGCTTCCCGGATCGCCAAGCAATTTATAATGATTATAACCACCGGCGGCTTCCGCAGCGCGACCGAGCACGCATTATCCGCTTCGCGGAAAACGCTAAAGCGAAGCGCAGGGAGCGAGGCAGGGGAAACGCGAAGCGTTTGCCCGGTGCGGAAGCTGCAAAATTACACGGCAGCTTTCCGCAGCGCGACCAAGCTGAGCAAAGCGAAGCGTAGGAAGCGAGGCAGGGGAAACGCGAAGCGTTTGCCCGGTGCGGAAGCTGCAAAATTACACGGCAGCTTTCCGCAGCGCGACCAAGCTGAGCAAAGCGAAGCGCAGGGAGCGAGGCAGGGGAAACGCGAAGCGTTTGCCCGGTGCGGAAGCTGCAAAATTACAATAAGAGAGGATTTGTTGTTATGAAAAACTATGTTATCACCGTAAACGGTACTGCTTACGACGTTGTAGTAGAAGAAGCGGACGGCAGCGCTGCTCCCGCGGCGGCTTCCGCTCCCAAGGCGGCTGCTCCGAAGAAGGCCGCGGCTCCCAAGGCGGCTGCGGCGGCAGGCGGAACACCTATCAACGCGCCTATGAGAGGCACTATCGTGGACGTTAAGGTCAAGGTCGGCGACAAGGTTTCCAACGGCACCGTTGTTGCGGTTCTTGAGGCTATGAAGATGGAGAACGACATCGTTTCCGACAAGGACGGCGTTATTGCGGCTATCTGCGTAAACAAGGGCGATTCCGTTGAGACAGGCGCGCCGGTTGTTACACTTAACTGATCAAAGGAGAAACGACAATGGCTAAATTGAAAATAACCGAAACCGTTCTTCGTGACGCGCATCAATCATTGCTTGCAACAAGAATGTCTATGGACGATATGCGTCCGATCCTCTCGACAATGGACAAGATCGGTTTTTACTCGGCAGAGTGCTGGGGCGGCGCGACGTTTGATTCCTGCATCAGATTCCTTGATGAGGATCCGTGGGAGCGCTTGAGAATACTCCGCAAGGAAATGCCGAACACCAAGCTCCAGATGCTGTTCAGAGGACAGAATATGCTCGGATACCGTCACTATGCGGACGATCTGGTAGAGTACTTCGTTCAGAAGTCCATCGCGAACGGTATTGATATCATCAGAATTTTCGACGCGCTGAACGATATACGCAACCTCGAGACCGCTATCAAGGCGGCAAAGAAGGAGCAGGGTCACGCTCAGGTCGCTATTTCGTACACACTCGGCGAGGTGTTCACTCACGAGTATTTCATGAATTACGCAAAGCAGGTTGAGAACGCCGGTGCTGATTCGATCTGTATCAAGGATATGGCGGCGCTGCTCACTCCTTACGAGGCGGAGAGCCTTGTAAAGGATCTCAAGAGCGCGGTCAAGATCCCCGTTCAGCTTCACACGCACTACACCTCGGGTCTGGCTTCGATGTGTATCATCAAGGCTGTTGAGGCGGGCGTTGATATGGTGGATACCGCTATGTCGCCGTTGGCTCTGGGTACATCCCACGCTCCTACAGAGTCTATCGTGGCTACGTTCAAGGGAACCGAGTACGATACCGGTATTGATCTCGTGGCGCTCAACGAGGTTCGCGACTACTTTATGAAGCTGCGCAAGAAGTACATCGACAGCGGACTGCTCGATCCTTCTATGCTGGCTACCAACACCAACGCGCTGATCTATCAGGTTCCGGGCGGAATGCTTTCCAATCTGCTGTCTCAGCTTAAGCAGGCAGGCAAGGCGGATCAGCTCGAGGAAGTGCTCAAGGAAGTTCCGAGAGTGCGCAAGGACAGCGGTTTCCCGCCGCTGGTTACTCCGACCTCGCAGATCGTCGGCACACAGGCTGTGTTCAACGTTATCATGGGCGAGCGCTACAAGACCGTTACCAAGGAATTCAAGGGTATGGTCAAGGGCGAGTACGGAAGAACTCCCGTGGAGATCGATCCTGAGTTCCGCAAGAAGATCCTCGGCGATGAGGAGCCGATCACCTGCCGTCCCGCGGATAATCTCAAGCCCGAGTTTGACGCTATGAAGGAAGAGGCTAAGGAGTGGTGCGACGGTTCGTCCGTTGAGGATATCCTCACCTACGCGATGTTCCCGAAGGTTGCGCCGAAGTTCTTCGAGAAGCGCCGTGATAAGAAGCTCGGAATCGATGCTGATCACGCCGACAAGACAAACAAGGTTCACCCTGTTTAATAATCGGTATTTAATTATAAAAACAGACGATAGATGTGCTTGACATATTTATCGTCTTTTTTTCGCAATAGACGTTCTTAAAACGCTGAATGGTATCGTTTTCAGAAAATAGATCTGAAAATTTGTCATTTTATACAAAGAAAAGTTACAAAAAAATTACAAAAACTTTACAAACTTTTAAAAAATTACTTAAAAAATGTATAAAATAATATTGAATTGTATATGTGGCATAATAAAGCCAAGAGACAGTTTGAGAAAAATTAAGTTATTAAGTAAAATATATATCAATTTGAACAATGGACAAAATTTGAAAACGTTTTCTGATAATTGTGTGAAAATAAGTTTCAAAAAAGACTTGCAAATTTCATAAAATTGTGTTAAACTAACAATGTAATCGAGTTGCGGATATATTAAAGGGATCCGCAGATCTCGACATTAGATCCGAAGTCGTTCCGGGGCTTTGCCGCGAGAATGACGCAATCATTTTGGGAGGAATAAACCTATGAAGAAAAGAATTTTGGCAGGCGTTCTGTCTGCTGCAACTGTTCTGACTTTAACTACAGGCCTTACCGGTTGTAAGGATAATGGCGCGGGTCATATCGATCCTGTATTTACTGATGACGGCAAAAAGCTCAGAATAGCTTGCTGGAACTGGGAGTTCGCAGAGTACTTTGATGCTTTCTACGCTTCCAAGCTTCCCGAGGGCATTACCGTTGAATGGGCACAGTTCCCGAACGAGGGCAAGAACTATCAGGATAACCTCGACCGTCTGCTCAAGGCAAACATTGACGCTCCCGCAGATGAGAAGATCGATATCTTCCTGGCTGAGGCTGACTACATCAAGAAGTACGTAAACTCCGACTACAGCCTTGATGTTAAGTCGCTAGGTGTTACCGATACCACCAACGCTTATAAGTACGTTCTTGACGCGGCAACTACCGATTCCGGCAACGTTCTTAAGGGCGTTTCGTTCCAGGCTTGCCCGGGTGCGGTCATCATCAGAAAGTCCATTGCTAAGGATGTACTCGGCACCGATGATCCCAATGAGCTTCAGAGCAAGCTTGACAGCTGGGATAAGTTCAATGCGGTTGCTGCTGACGCGAAGGCAAAGGGCTATATGATGACTCCTTCCGTTCTTGAGACCTACAGGGCGTTTGCTAACAACGCAACGACCTCTTATCTCAACGACAATAAGTTCGCTCCTACTGAGGCTTTCAATAACTGGTTTGCACAGTCTAAGGAGTTTGTATCCAAGGGCTACACCCAGGTTTGTGATCTGTGGGATCCGCCCAAGGATAATCAGATGCTTGCCGACGGCAAGGCTATGTGCTTCTTCGGTCCGTCTTGGTACTATAACTTCTCTATGGGCACTGCTCAGAAGAACACCAACGGCGACTGGTGCGTAATTCAGGGTCCGCAGGCATACTTCTGGGGCGGCACATGGCTCCTTGCGGCTAACGGCACTGACAATTCCAGCCTTGTAAAGCAGATCATGAATGACTTCATGAATGATACCGAGCTTATGGAAAAGCTTGTTAAGGGTACCGGTATCAAGGAATGGAAGGACGGCAAGCCCACTTCCGCTGATCACTACAATCCTTGCTTCGCAAACAACAAGGCTATCATCAAGAAGTATGTTGAAGATGCTTCTTACGGCAACTCTTTCCTCGGCGGACAGAACGACCTTGCGGTTATGACCTCCGTAGCTGATAATATCGTATGGAAGAAGGAACTGCACACGATCTACGATCAGACCTTCAACGAAACACTTCCTAAGACTATGCTTGATTTCTTCAGCGGAAACGCTTCCGAGGAGGCTGCCTGGAACAAGTTCTATAATGAGCTTGCGACTGTTGACAGCAAGATCACTCACTGATCAAATGCATTAGACCAATAATTGCGGAGGTAGGCTCCTTTCAGCCTACCTCTACGATTAATGGGAAATAGCTGACTTAGCTAAAAAATATGGAAGAGGGGCTGAAGCAATGAAAAAAGAGCATAAATTGGTTAGTTATGCTAAGTGGGGTTATATCTTTATTGCACCTTTCTTTATCGTCTATCTGGTTTTCTCGCTTATTCCGCTTATTTCGACTTTCGTATACAGCTTTTTTGAATACAGCGACTCGGGACTTTCCGGTGCTACAATGGAATTTGCCGGTCTCAAAAACTATACCGATCTGTTCACGATGGGTTCTTCCTATAATAATGGTCAGATCAGTATTTTGTCGTATGCCGGAAACACGATGATCATGTGGATAATGGGTGCTGTTCCGCAGCTGTTGTTCTCGCTTATCCTGGCGGTCATCTTCACAAGCGCCAGACTGAAGATCAAAGGACAGAGGTTCTTTAAGACAGTAATTTATATGCCTAACCTGATCATGGCGGCTGCGTTCGCGATGTTGTTCTGGGCGCTGTTTCAGTTCGGCGGTCCGATAGACGCGGCTTTTGACTGGGTGGGAGATGCTTCACAGGGCAAGTTTGATTTCTTCAAAAACATCTGGTCAGAACGAACGCTGGTTGCCGTTATTAACTTCATAATGTGGTTTGGAAATACCACTATTCTGCTTATGGCGGGCATCATGGGCATTGACCAGAGCTTGTTTGAAGCGGCATCAATTGACGGCGCTACTTCCTGGCAGGTTTTCCGCAAGGTAACTATTCCGCTGCTTATGCCGATCATGGTCTATGTTGTGATAACCTCTCTTATCGGCGGTCTGCAGATGTTCGATGTTCCGCAGATCCTTACAAACCGCGGAGGAACATTAAATGGCAGCAAGACACTTATTATGTACCTTAACGACTTCGTTACCAATAAGCAATACGGAGTTGCCGGTGCTGTCTCCGTTCTTGTCTTTATTATCACGGGCATTCTCAGCATGATCGTATTCAAAACAATGAATACAGGCGACAAGCCCAAGAAGAAAGCTAAGTAAGGGGAGGTATAAGATATGGGTACAACACATATTTCGACCGGTGAGACGAAGAGCTCAAGGGCTAAAACTACAGCCGCACGCGTGCTGTCGTATGCTTTCCTTATATTGGTCACTTTGATCGCGTTGTTTCCGCTCTATCTGCTTCTGATCAATTCGACCAGATCCCATGTTGAAATTGGTGAGAAATTTTCGATACTTCCTTCGACATCGTTTATCACCAACTTCAAGAGTGCAACTATGAGCGGCGGACTGTTAAGAGGCATCATCAACAGCTTTATCATATCGGCTTCCGCGAGTATTCTCTCCTGCTATTTCTCGGCGATGACCGCTTACGGAATCCATGTGTATGATTTTAAGCTGAAGAAGTTTGCTTTTACATTTATCATGGTCATCATGATGATACCGACGCAGATCTCTGCGGTTGGTTTTGTAAATCTGGTATTCAATCTCAACCTCAACGACACATTCGTTCCGCTGATCGTTCCGTCTATCGCGGCTCCCGCGGTGTTCTTCTATATGAAGCAATATATAGAAAGCTCCATGCCGCTTGAGGTCATAGAGGCGGCGCGTGTGGACGGGTCAAACGAGTTCAGGACATTTAACACGATTGCTCTGCCGATGCTGAAGCCGGCGATTGCTGTTCAGCTGATCTTTGCGTTTACATCTGCATGGAATAACTACTTTATTCCTATGCTGATCATTGAAAGACCCGAGAATAAGACTGTTCCGATGCTTATTGCTACGCTACGTTCGGACGTTGCGTCCGGCGGCGCGGCTGCGGACAGAGGCAATCTTTATATGTCGATCGTCATAGCGATCATCCCTATTGTAATTGTTTACATCTTTATCTCGAAGCACATCGTTCAGGGCGTTGCGCTCGGCGCTGTAAAGGGATAATTTTAATTGACAATTCGCAATGTGCGCCGTTTCTTACGGCGCACATTTTTGTATTGAACCAAAAAGCTCCCCCGCTGTGAAGCGGGGGAGCAAGCTGTTTTTATTACTTGAAGTATCTGTTGAGCAGTCCTTCAAATGCTTTGCCGTGACGAGCCTCGTCCTTTGCCATCTCGTGAACGGTGTCGTGGATAGCGTCGAGGTTGTTTTGCTTAGCCAGCTTAGCAAGGTCGAGCTTGCCCTGGGTCGCGCCGTGCTCAGCAGCTGCGCGCTTGGTGAGGTTTTCCTTGGTGGACGGGGAAACTACCTCGCCCAGCATTTCAGCGAACTTCGCAGCGTGCTCAGCTTCTTCCCACGCTGCCTTCTCGTAGTACTGACCTACCTCGGGATAGCCCTCTCTGTAAGCGGCTCTTGCCATAGCAAGGTACATACCTACCTCGGTGCACTCGCCGGCGAAATTAGCGCGCAGACCCTCAACGATCTCCGCGGGAACGCCGTCGATTATGCCGATCTCATGCTCGCAAGCAAAAACAAGCTTGTCGCCTTCCTCGGATACCTTGAACTTGCTGCCGTCAACGCCGCACTGAGGACATTTGTCGGGAGCCTTTTCGCCAACATAAACATAGCCGCATACAGGACATACATAC
>JAIEDJ010000366.1 GCA_029068025.1 Oscillospiraceae bacterium
GGGTTGGGGGGCCGACCCCCCGCATCTCCCCCCTCTCCCAGAGAGGGTTTTTATACAAGCTGTGGCGGTGTTAAACGACACCGCCCTTTTTATTTGCCGTACATTCTGTCACAGCTCCAGGAACGCCGACGCTTTGAACGTATTATTATCAAATTCATATTGAAAGCGCCCGTTGTTGTTTTTGCAGATATCGCCGATTATTTCCATGCCGTAGCCGTGACCGCTGCCGTCCTTTGTGCTGGCAAGCGTGCCGTTTACAACGCGCGGCGCGGTGTTGGTCGGATTCTCACAGATCATTGCGAGGTAGCTTTTGTACTTGAATATTCTTAGTGTGATAACGGGGTTTTCGCAGCCTTGCGCAGCTTCAATGGCGTTGTCAAGGATATTCGATATTACCGAGGAAAGATCGATGGGCGGGATCTTGGTCTCGGGCAGCGGTTCAATGTGCATATCAAGCGTGATGGAAAGCTCCTCGCAGCGTTTGGCTTTCTTGGAGACCGCGGTATCCGCCGCCGGGATACCCGTTTTGTTTGAGCCGCCGAGCGCGCTTCCGAGCCGCGCTCCAAGCTCGTCAAGCAGCCGTTTGGCTTCCGCCGCGTCGCCGTTGTCGATCAGCGCCGAGATGGTCGCGATATTGTTTTTTACGTCATGCCGCAGCTTTTGCATATCACGCAGAGAAAGTCCGTCGGCGGTCGGCGGAGCGGCTTCAAAGGACAGCCTAGCGCCAAGCTCGTCCGTTCGGAGCAGCCTGCAGATCCTCGGAAAGAAGCGGAGCAGCGCCGTTATTCCGATGAGCATAGCAGCGCCCAGCGCCGCGTTTATTACAAAAGGAAGCTGCGGAGCTGTGCTGCCGACGCCTGTTGAGAACACGCCGAACAGCTGTGAAATACAGAACAGTACCAACGCTGTATAGTTGAGTATGGACCAATCGCGTTTATCCGCGACGGAGAGCCACAGCAGCATTTTATATATCAAAGCCGACGATACGAGCCGTATCACCCGCAGCATTACGCAGTACAGCAGCACAAACGTTCCCGTTCTGTCCACTCCGAAAAAATACGCTTCTCTTCCGACGTCAAGCGACAGAAAAAGGTTAATCAGAAAGATATCGGTGACAGTAAAAACAGACATATAAAGCAGCACGTATGCTGTTTTGTAAAACAGCTTGTCTTTATAAATAAATTGCAGCGCAATGATCAGAAACAGCGAGATCCCGCAGTTAAAAAACATTCCCAAAAGCTGAAAATAATCCGGGAAAATACTGCTGATCAGCGCAAACAGCGCCGCGCCGCCCACGAGACACAAATTTACTGCCGCAAACGAATGTTTTTTCTTGTGAAACAGCCTGTGCGCAAAGAAAAACAGTATCGCAAAGTCCGCCAGATACAGCGCGAGACCTACACAGAATCTCGGCTCCGAATTTAACATTACGGACGTCAGCATTCTAAGTTCGTTCATAGTTTACCGCTCTCCCAGGTTATATTATTTAATAAGATCTTTTGCAGCTCGGCGTACCGTCCCCTGCTGAGCGGCAGCTGTTCGCCGTTGTCAAGCGTTACCGAGGAGCGTTCGACCAGCGAGATCTTGCCGGTGTTTACTATCCAGCCGCGGCAGACCTCGTAGAAGCCTTTGTTGAGAAAATGTTCTTCAATATTGACGAATCGGCTTTCTGACATCAGGTATTCGAGTTTGCCCGTGTGCAGATAAATTTTCCGCTTGATACAGCAGAAATAGAACAGATCGTTCACCGCGAACCTCATGAGCTTCCGTTCACCGTTTACGACTATCTCGGCGGCGTATAATTCGGGCGAGAATCTCGTACATTCAGAGATCACCCGCGAAAGCTCCGCTATCATTTTCTCAGGCCCGCTGTCCTTTGTGATAAACGCGTTTATCCGATACGGGATAGTGTTGTACACCTCGTCGCGGTAGGACGTGGCGAATACCAGAAAAAACGACGAATCCAGCAGTCTCAGCTCCGCCGCAAGCTCCTTGCCGTTGAGGTGCGGCATATCTATATCGAGAATGACCAGATCAAAGCCGTCCTTGGCAAACCGCTCCAGCAGCTGCCGTCCGTCATTGAAAAAGCTGACCTTTGCGTCCGCGCCCGCGCGTTTTACGGCGCACTCGATTATCGGCGAAAACACCGCCTTCAAAAATTGGGGATCATCATCGCATACCGCGATCTTCACAGTCACCACCTCCGTACTTATAATTATATATCATTGCGGCGCTTTTGTCAACGCCCGCACAGCGCAACTCGGTATCCGATATTTACATCTCGGTCAAAATCCATTGAAAATAATCTCACGCCGAATTATAATCACACTTAAGAAAAAACGCGTTAATACCGTTTGGTCGGTTTGTATCTCATTCGTAAGAAGGGATAAGCGCAAGTATTTTTGATAAGGATGTGGCTTGGAATGAAAAATAATAGTTATCTCGGGGCGATAGATATTTTCAGAATAGCTGCGGCGGCGCTTGTTATCGTGATCCATACGCCGGATATACCGTTCCTCGGCGGGACGGGAAATCTGCTGCTTTCCGGCGTGATCGCAAGGCTTGCCGTGCCGTTTTTCTTTGCGGTGACCGGTTTTTTTACCGATTTTACATGTGCCTCGA
The DNA here is from genome assembly GCA_029068025.1 of Oscillospiraceae bacterium. GTDB lineage: Bacteria > Bacillota > Clostridia > Oscillospirales > Ruminococcaceae > CAG-115. The sequence goes on from JAIEDJ010000366.1 coordinate 2,623, forward strand.
GCCTGAAAAGACTTCTCGCAAAGACCGCGCTTATGTACGCCGCCGCAACTGCCGTCTATCTGCCTTACGGGAGCTATTCCGCGAGCATAAGGCAGATGATGTTTGACGGCACGTTTTATCATCTTTGGTATTTTCCCGCGCTTGCGATTGGCGCGGTGATCGTGTTCGCGCTGAAAAAGCTCCCGGCCTGCGCTGCTTTTACGATTGTCTCGGCACTTTACGCGTTCGGGCTTTGCGGCGACAGCTACTATAAGCTTGCCGTGAATGCCGAGCCGATCCGCAAGGCGCTTGACGTGCTTTCAAACGTATTCTCTTACACGCGGAACGGAATTTTTTTCGCACCGATATTTTTGCTGATCGGAAACGTTCTCGGAAGTAAGCTCAGCCGCGATCTTAATGAAAACCGCCGTCCGATAAGCCCGCTGATCTCTGCGCCGTGCTTTGCGGTATCGCTTGCGGCGCTGATCGTTGAGCGCTTCTCGCTGCGCGGAATAACCTTTGCGGTGCATGACAATATGTTTATTTCGCTGATACCGTGCACTGTGTTTTTGCTGCTGCTTCTTAGTGCGATAAGGATGAAGGCCCGTCCCGCCTTGCGTCAGATATCCATGTGGATCTACATAATCCATCCGATAATAATTGATCTTTGGATCCGTGTTAAAAATGGTCTTGACTCAGCCGGCACGCTGAACGCCGACGCGCGGCACGTTATTCACACCGCGTCGATAGCGCTTGGCGCGGCGGCAGTTATGGTGATATTGCTTTCAATAAAAAAACTCTCCCGAAAAAGGATCGCGGAAAAATCATAATCACACTTAAATCATATGCGGGAGGAAAATGATGATAACCAAATTAAAAAACAGATATATTAACAGCAAATTTTTTGCCTTTCTGCAAAGCAATTCTACAAAAATATTCTGCCTTTTGTGCTTTCTGTCGTCGAATCTGTTTTTGATATCATACCTGTTTCCGATCGATCGTCCTATAATAGGTCACGATTTTCAATATCACTATCTGCGCGTAGAGGCAGTGAAATACAATATTGAAAATCACGATCTTTTTTCGGGGATAGACTATATTTATTTCGGCGGGGCAGGCTACGCGGGCTTTGCCTATCCGGAAATATTTTTGTATATCCCGGCGCTTTTAAGGATATCAGGTATGGGTATCGGCGAAAGCATGGCTGTTTTTCTTTGCTTGTGCAGCGTTTTTTCGTATTGCTTTATGTTTGTTTTTCTGAAGAACGTTTCGGGAAGTCCGGTTTGCGGAACTATAGGAGCGGTTTTGTATGTTCTGTCCGCTTACAGGCTCGACAATATTATCACGCGCTTTGCTTTGGGCGAAATATTGGCTTATGTATTCTGGCCGTTGATCTTGTACGGTTTGTATGACTTTATTTTCGGCGAATTTAAAAAGCCGTACATAATAGGTTTTGGATTTGTCGGAATGCTTTTAAGTCATTCTATCTCCACAGCGCTGGCGCTGGGATTGTCGATTCTGGTCTCGCTCATATTTATCAGGAGGATAATCCAAGAGCGCCGGAAGCTGCCCAAGCTGTTTGTCACGGCGGGCTGCGCCGTGATGCTCACGGCATATTACTGGCTCCCGCTTCTGGAGCTTCTGTTTTCCTGCGAGATGTCGGTAAAGAAGACTGCTTATCATACCCTGGATTTTGTGATCCCGTTTACGGGATTATTCAGGGAGAATATGCACAACGGTATCGCTGGACTGAGATTCCCGATATTTCTGCTGTGTGTTCCGAGAGTTTTTCTGACGCGCAGTTCTCCTGCTTCAAAATCGTATTTGCAGGACGAAAACACGAAAAAGCGCAGTAGTATTTTAATAGCCGCCGATACCTTTATGATCATCGGAATATTATTGGCGATCATGTCAACGACCCTCATGCCGTGGAACGTTTTGTCCAAATGTCTTGATTTTATGCAGTTTCCGTGGAGGTTTTTTGCGCCCGCTTCAGTTTTGATCATAATTGCGGGAACGATATATATTTTTTACATTTCCGAGTTTACAAAAGCGCCGAAAAAAGCAATGCTCCTGATCACGGCGGTATCCGTTCTGATCGCCTTTGTTCATATTGATATTTCCGGTGTTGGTCACGCTGAACCATTTGACACAGATCATTACAGTGATTTCACTGAAACATATCATATAGGAGCAGGTGAGTGGCTTCCGCGCGCGGCGCAGGGCGACGGTTTGAACATAGTTCGTTCAATGGGCGATAACGTGCTGCTGAACGGCAATAAAAAGCTCCTCTGCGAGCGGGAAAACGGCACTCTGAACTTTGAGCTGAACGGCAGCGAAAATGCCGATTTCGCAATATTGCCGTATGTCTGGTACAAAGGCTACGAGGCGAGGGATATGAGCGGGAACGTTTTGAACGTTGCAATGTCCGACAACGGTCTTGTACAAGTAGATCTGCGCGGCGCTAACGGAACGATCACGGTCGAGCATAAGCCTACGCCGCTTCGGATAGCCGCATATTGTATCTCGGCGGTTTCGATCATCGCCCTGCTCACGGCGGCGGTGATATTCCGCCGGAGAAGAAAGCGTGAATTTAAGTCCGTATAAAAAGTTATATTGGTCTAAGATCAACATGTCAAACCCGAGCACAAGCGCCCAAGCTAAGGACAACATTGTGCGGGTGACTGCAAATTTCAAAAAGCGCTCCCGCGAGTGTGTTTCGCGCAGCGAAACGCACTTGTGGGGGCGGCTAGGGCAACACGCAGTGTTGCCCGGTTTTGAAATTTTTTGATAATCAGCCCCTCGTCAACGTTATAAAACCAGCCAAGATCAACTTTTAAAGGTTTATCTACAAACAGAAGCGCCGTATGAAGAACATATGGCGCTTAAGTATTTTATTATGACAAATGTCACGCCGAAAATCTATCAAAAGTCACTTGCCGCCGCTCCGAAAAAGTGCTATACTGATATACGGAAAGGCGGTAATTGAGAAATGAAAGAGTTTTTAAGCGTACAGAATCTTGTGAAAAATTACGGCGATTTCCGCGCTGTGGACGATCTCAGCTTTTCGGTGAACGAGCGCGAGATATTCGGACTTCTCGGGCCTAACGGCGCGGGAAAATCCACAACTATGAACGTTATCACGTCGCTTTGCGGCTTTGAAAAGGGCAATGTGACAGTTGACGGCGCGGATATCGTCAAGGATAAGGAAAAAGCGCGGCGCATTATCGGGATGGTACCGCAGGAGATAGCATTGTATCCGTTCCTGAACGCGGAGGAAAACGTGAAATTCTTCGCGTCGCTGTACGGATTAAAGGGAAAGGAACTGAATGCTGCAGCGCGGGAGGCATTGGAATTTGTGGGACTTTCCGACCGCGCAAAAATGAAGCCGAAAAAGATGTCGGGCGGTATGAGACGGCGGTTGAATATCGCGTGCGGAATAGCCCATCACCCCAAGCTGATAATAATGGACGAACCGACCGTAGGCGTTGACGCGCAGTCCCGCGAGCACATTCTGGGCTCAATAAAGATCCTGCGCGAGCGCGGCGCGACTGTGATCTACACCTCGCACTATATGAACGAGGTGGAGGATATATGTGACAGGATCGCCATCATCGATCACGGAAAATTCGTGGCGTGCGGCACGGAGAGCGAGCTTATTTCGGCGGTGAGCGACAGCAAGGTCTTGAAGATCACAACGGAAATAAGATCGGACTTCCCCGTAAAGGAATTGGTTTCCGAATTGTCAAGCCTTCCCGATGTGAAAAAAGCGCGTATCGAGGAGAATGAGATCGCGCTGGAGATCGGCGCGTCACGCAAGGATCTCACGCTTTATACAGAGCATATTATAAAGCGCGGTCTGCCGATCTGCGGCATAACCTCCGAATCGATGAATCTTGAGGACGTTTTTATCGCCCTTACCGGAAGGGAGCTTCGGTAAATCATGCTTAACGTAATTTTAAACGAGATACGCGGCTGCTTCCGAAGCGGCACGACATTATTTTTCAGTATTCTGTTCCCGAGCCTTTGCACGTTTTTTCTTGGAACGCTTCTTGAAAACATAGAGGTCTCGGACGATCCCGTCGGCGAGCTGAATATCGCTTACTGTGTTGAGGACGGCGGTTATTCCGCGGATCCCTTCGAGGAATTTATTTTGTCTCTCGAAAAGGAAAACGTATTGACCGCCGAAAAAGTCTCCGCTGACGAGCTTGAAAACGCCGCGGAAAAATATTCCGCGGCCGTTAAGCTCAGCGGCTCCGAGATCACGATATACAACGGCTCCAACGCCGTGCAGAACCGCACCGTAAAGGCGCTGATAGACGGTTACGATCAGACCGCGGCAGCGTATATGACAGTCGCTCTGTCAGACCCTCGGGCGTTAGCCGGCATTGAGCTTTCGGAGGACAGCTTTGTTCAGCCGCATGATTTCGGCAGAAACCGCACGATGATGGACTATTACGCCGTAGCAATGACGGTGGTGATCATATTCTTCGGTTCGTGTATCGCGGGAGTAACCTCGTACAGCTCGGAGTATGCCGACAGCACTATACTGCGCCTGAACGCCGCTCCGATAAGCAAAACGGTCGTATATTTCGGGAAAATAGTCGGATATCTTCCGCTTGTGCTGGTGCAGGTAGGCACGGTAATGATCGTTAGCACGCTGTTCTTCGGAGCGCACTTTTGTGCCACGTTTGCGGAAAATCTGCTGCTCTTTGTGATGTTTGTGTGCTCTTCGCTTGCAGCGTTGGCGGTGGGGGTTATGTTCAACCTTGTTTTCCCGAAAATGCAGCCTTGGGCTGTACTTATGCCTATCCTCTGGGTAATGCTTTTCTATTCGGGAGCGTTTCAGAAGGATATGTTGATCAAGGGAGTTTCCGGTTATTTTCCGCCCCGTATCATACTTGACGCGGCGTTCGATCTGACGAGCTTTTCCCGGACGGAAAGAGCGGTGAGCGTCATAGTGTGGTCGCTCGTAATATTCGCGGCGCTGATAATTATCGGTTGTATCAAAGTCAATTCAAGGAGAAAGAACGCATGAGTAAAATATTGTTGATATTTAAAAACAGCATTCTTCGGAATAAGCTGACGCTTTTTCTGTCGATCGGAACAGCCGTGCTTATGGGGCTTATCTTCTACGGGAAAATAAACGCCGACGGCACGGTGTACGCGTCCGGCACGATAAGCGTGGGCGTTGTTGACGATGATAACAGCACGCTTTCGGAGGATCTGTGCAAATATCTTGAGAGCTCGCTCGGAATGGAAATAATTTCGGATGACTATGATTCTTTGTCCGCCCTCTTGATTGACAGGAGACTTTCTGCTATAATAGAAGTACCGGCAGGATTTGAAGGCTCGGCGATAAGCGGACGGCCCGAAAAGATCTCGATAACCACCCTTGACGACTACGAGAATTCGGCGTTTATCGAAGCGTATCTGAATTCGTATATTCGCGGAGTTTCGGTTATAGCACAGGCAGCGGACGGCAGCGCACAGATGTTCTCGGAAATGCTCTCCTCACAAAGCTCTCCGAACACGATAACGCTTGCCGAAACAAATTCGCAGGTCGACCAACGCGTAAAAACCGCCGACGCATATATTCTGTCGGTCGGGTTTATGCTTATGATGATCTCGGGAATAACCGTTTTCATCTCCAATCAGATACTCGTTGACAGACAGCTCGGAACTTTTAGCAGAATGAAATGCTCGTCGCTCAGGTCCTCGGAATACGTTATTGGAATAAGCCTGTTCGGTGTGATCTGCTGCACCTTGACGAATCTGATCTTTAACGTGTTCGTGTATTCGGTGAGCGGGGAAATGCCTGTGCCGTTCGGGGTAGCGTTTTGGGTCGGTGAACTGTTTATGGTGTTTTCCGTGGGACTTGCGATGTTGTTTGCGATGCTGGTCAGCGATCAGCGTTCGCTTATGACAGTGGGAGTCGGTTACGCGGTTATCGGCAGTATGCTGGGCGGCGCGTGGTTTCCGATAGATTTTGGAACGGGCTTTGTCGGAAACGTTGCAAAGATCTTCCCGCAATATTGGCTTATGGACTTGCTGAGAAAATACACTGCGGAATTCAACGTCCTTACCAACGTCTGCGTACTCGCGCTCTGGGCGGTGTTGGTCTATCTGGTGTCCGCCGTGTTATTTACAAGGAAGAACGCTTGAAATGAACAAAAACGGTTTATATCTTACATTCAACACTGCCGCGCTGGCGGCGGTCGCGGCAAGAAATATCGCGGCGAACTCGGACGACCTTGCGGTCGTTTCCGCGCTCGCCTTTTGCTGTTTGTTTGTGACGGACTATTTGATAAACAAGGTATGCCGCGCAAAGGGCGTAAGGCTGATCTGCGCTCCGCTGGGGATCCTTGGATGTCTGGTGTGCGGAGCGGGGGAGTACTTCCCGCTGCTGATCATGCTGATCTTCGGTCTTGTTGACCGCTTTGACGCAAGGGAATATTTTTATGGGATATCCGTCTCGGCGGCGCTGCTTTCGGCGCTGATATTCACGCCGGATCAATACACGCTTATAACGGCGGTGCTTCTTACCGCCGCGTGGGCGTTCGCGAGGAGCGCCGTGGAACGTGTGGAGTATTTCCGCGAGTTATCCGAAAAACAGCGGCGGGCTATCTCGGCGCAAAGCGATAGGATCGCTAAGCTGCAGGCGTGGACCTCGACTATCCGCGAGACTGCCGCGCTTGAGGAGCGCAGCCGCTTTTCAACGCGGATCCACGACAAGCTCGGGCATGGGATATCGGGAAGCATAATACTGCTTGAGGGCGCGAAATTAAAGCTCAAGACCGATCCGGAGCAGGCGGAAAGATCGCTAGGAACTGCTATCGAAAATCTTCGCGGAAGCGTTGACAGCATACGCGCGGCATTGCGCGAGGAACGCCCGAAGCATGGAGCGGCAAGCGTCGCCGAGCTTAAGGAGCTGCTGGATCGGTTCTCGGCGAATTATGGGATCGAGATCGTTTTTTCGATAGAAGGGGATCCCGGGAAAATATCCGCGCCGATACGGAGCTGCATCAGGGACAATCTTACAGAAGCGCTTACTAACACAATAAAACATTCAAACGCAAGCAGATTCTCATTGAAGATATGTATTTACGATAAAATGATACGCGCGGAGTTTTCAGACAACGGAAGCGGCTCTGTGGGCTTTTCCAAGGGCATGGGGCTTGAGGGAATGGAGGACCGAGCCGTGTTGTGCGGCGGAAAATGCCTGTTTCAATGCGGCGTGACGGGTTTTAAAATAATAAATATTTTTGGGGTGGAGCAATGATAAAGGTATTGATAGCAGACGATGACGCAATAGTGCGCGAGGGCCTGAAGATGATAATCTCCTCGCAGGAGGATATGTGCGTATGCGGCGATGCGGATAACGGTAACACGGCGCTGGCGCTGGCGCGTGAGCTGCGCCCGGATATTGCGCTGCTGGACATCCGTATGCCCGAGTGTGACGGCATAACGGCGGCAGAGAGTATGCTCGCTGAGGAGCTTTGTGCGCCGCTTCTGCTTACTACTTTTGATGAGGAGGATTTTATCCTTCGCGCGCTGAAAAGCGAGATATGCGGATATATTCTCAAGAATTCGCCAGCCGAGCGGATACTGAACGCGATCCGCACCGTGAATTCGGGCGGCACTGTATTTCAGGAGGATATATTAAAATATGTACGTGGGAAAATAAGCCCTCCAAACGGCGGAGAGATCTTCTCAGAGCTGACATCGCGTGAGATCGAGGTCGTGAGGCTTATTGCCGAGGGGCTGTCTAACCGTCAGATCGCCGAAAAGCTGTTTTTGTCCAACGGCACGGTGCGCAATCATATAAGCACCATACTCGAAAAAACCGGACTGGAGCATCGAACGCAGATCGCTGTTATGTGGCTGAAAAAATAAGCCATAAGATATGTAAACGTTTTATATTTTATAAGTTTTTGTCATATTATCCAAAAACGCATTAAATATATTATGTATATTGTAAAAATGAACCGAAATTTTATTTCAGCCGAAAAAAGTTCCCATTTTTTTAAAAGTATGTGATATAATGATAATGGAATTTTGGGCTAATATTAATTTTTCGATTTATGTGTGGGTTCATTTTCGTTCACAAATTTGTATAAGCCCGAATAAGATATATTGCATTTTATTATTTTTTTATCTTTTAAAGGAGATCTCCAGATTATGAAAATAAAGCGTTTTCTCAGCGCGGCTGTGGCGGTTCTGTCGCTTACTGCCGTGCTTTCCGGCTGTAATTCGGAAAACAAGGACAATGACAGAGGTCTGAACAAAAACTCTCCTGTCACAATAACGGTATGGCATTATTATAACGGAGTCCAGCAGACGAGCTTTGACGAGATGGTCAAGGAGTTCAACAACACCGTTGGCATGGAGAAGGGTATTATAGTTCAGGCTTCCTCCAAAAACAGCGTGGACGATCTTGCGAAGAGCGTAACGGCGGCACTTAACAAGGAGCCCGGTGCTGATAAGGCTCCCGATATCTTCGGCTGCTACGCCGACAACGCGTACACCGTCGACAAAATGGGAATGGTTGCAGATCTTTCACAGTATTTCACTGCGGAGGAGCTTGCGGAATACGTTGACGGATATATCAACGAAGGCAGATTTGACGCGGGTACGCTGAAGATCTTCCCGACAGCCAAGAGCACCGAGATCATGATGATCAACAGTACGGACTGGCAGAAGTTCGCGGACGCCGAGGGCGTTACCTACGACGATCTTAAGACTTGGGAGTCGCTGGTCAGCGTTTCGGAGAAGTATTACAACTACACCGACGCGCTCACTCCGGACGTTCCGAACGACGGAAAGTCCTTCTTCGGACGCGATTCTGTGGAGAACTATATGCTTATCGGCGCAAAGCAGCTCGGAAGCCCGCTCGTGACCGACAGCACTTCTCCCGAGCAGTCGCTTGACAAGGCGGTCGTAAAGCGCCTTTGGGAGAACTACTATGTTCCGTTTGTAAAGGGCTACTTTTCCATGGAGGGTCGTTTCAGAAGCGACGACGCTAAGACCGGCAAGGTGATCGCGCTCGTATGCTCCACTACGGGAGCGGCTTATTATCCCGATAAGGTAACGCTTAATGATGATACCGTTTATCCAATCGAAAACGTTGTTCTGCCGATACCGAATTTTGAGGGCACGGAGGCTTATGCCGTTCAGCAGGGCGCGGGAATGTCCGTAATAAAGTCCGATGAAAAGACGGAGTATGCCTGCGCGGTATTCCTCAAGTGGTTTACCGAAGCGGAAAGAAATATCGGCTTTGCCGTAAATTCGGGTTATCTGCCCGTTAAGAAAGCGGCGAACTCCGCGTCTGAGCTGGATAAGGTCGCTTCCTCCATAGACAGCACTATGCGCAATACCCTTGTTACCGCTATGAACGAGGCAAACTCCTATAATTTTTACGCCGCTAAGCCGTTCGAAAAGTCGGCGGCGTTCAGAAGCGCGCTCAAGAACTATATGGAATCCACCACCAAGAACGATTACGCGGCGGCCGCCGCCAGAATAGCGGGCGGCGAGGATCGCGGCGCTGTCCTCTCGGAGTACACCGACGACGCGGCGTTTGAAAAATGGTTTAAGGGGCTGGAGACGGCTCTTGCGGTATGATCCGCGCGACGATTTGACAGCGAATCAGATCGTTTTGACAGGGGGGAAGGTTTTTGAGCGGCACAAAAAAGATCAAGGGCAGGACGGCTCCTTTGTTCTTCAAAATGAGCGCAATGATGGCGCTGCTTGCGATCCTGCAGCTGCTGGTGTTCTTTGCGGCTATGATAATAGGCGGCGTATTCACGCTTACAAGGCGGTATGCACATAATGTCCTCAGCGAGAAGACTCAGAACCGTGCCACATATATTGAAAACTTCCTTAATCAGCGCACTTCATATATAGTTCCTTATGCCTACGAGGTGAATTCTGTTGTCGAAAAGATCCTGGCGGAGGAGGGCAAGACCTCTGCGGATATCATGAACGACAAAGCCTTGAACAAACGCATTCTGGCGGATAACGCCGAGCTTGTGGTGTCACTGTGCAGGAGCTCCGCCGTCAACGACGCGTTTATTTATCTCAATACGGGCGAGCTGTACAAGACGGGCGATACAAACGAGCTTTTCGGCTTTTATGTCCGTGACACCGACGCGTATTCAAGCGACCTCGAAAACGGCGATCTTATGCTTGAGGCGGGTAATGCCGACGCGGCTCGCAAGCTCGGTATTACAATGGATTCCGAGTGGTCGCTTTACACGCCCATGACAAACGGCAGCGATTTTGATTTTTTCACGGAGCCTATCTCGGCGTATGAAAACTCTGCGGGAATGACCGCGCACGGCTGCGGATACTGGAGCAGATTCTCCAGGATCTCGCGGTCCGCTTCGCCGAGTATGAAGTATTCTATGCCGCTTGTCCTTGGGGACGGTACCGTATACGGCGTTATCGGTATCGGTCTGCTGGAGAAAAGCATAATGAGCAGTATCCCTGCGAGCGACTTTCTCAATGAAAGCGCATGCTATATAATCGGCTCGGACATAAACAACGACGGCGTGTACAGGACACAGGTGTACAGCGGCGCGGCGTATACGCGGCTCGTTTCCGAGGAAACGGTATTTGACGAAAACGTCCTGACGGAAAACGGAATGGTGAGCTTCAATACCAAAAGCCCGTCGGTCGGACGTATTTTTGAGATGAATCTGTACAGTACAGGCTCTCCGTTCAGGCAGCAGAGGTGGGCGCTGATCTCAGTCGCGGATTCCAACTCGATATTGGAGATCTATCACAAGCTGGTCAACACGTTTATCATCTCCGCGGTGATCTCGCTTGTCATCGGCGTGACGATCTCTATCATTCTCAGCCGCACGGTAACAAAGCCGGTTTCGGATATGACGCGCAAGCTCAATCAAGGCTCAGACAGCGGCGATATAATCAGCTTTGTGGATTCGGGTATCTCCGAGTTCAATACGCTGGCGAACTCTATCGTGGAGCTTCAGATCAACGTTCGCGAGCAGGCGTCGCGCGTGTCGGATATTCTCAGTATTTCGGAGAGCGGGATCGGCACGTTTATGTTTGACCGCAAAAACGGCAGCGTGTTTGTTGGGAAGAGCCTGCTGAATATTCTGAATTTTCCCGGAGTGGAGTCAGACGAGGACTTTACTATCCCGTTCGCTAAGTTCCGTGAGTATTTAAGCTATTTTGACGAAAAATACAAGATATTCGACAATGAGATCTTTTCCGATAATTC
>JAIEDJ010000367.1 GCA_029068025.1 Oscillospiraceae bacterium
TTCTTGTTTTCGGTTATCCGAAGCTGCCTATCTTATTTCCGTTTTCGTACATCCCTTCGAGGTACTCACCCTCGCCACCGCCACCGTTGTCCTTTACCCATCCGAAGCCGTTGATGTAGATTATACCATCCTTTTTCTGACCGTGCATTGCCGCGTTTACCTTTGAGTTATTGGAATTATCGGTCGGCGTGATCACCGTCTGCTTTTCATCGTAGGTCGGCTCTTTGGTGGGATCGGTGAGCGCGGTTTCGTCAGTAACTTTGGGAGCCTCTGTCGGTGCGCTGTTAGTGCTGCTTTCGGACTGCGAGGTGTTCGCCGCCTGATCGTTACCGGGTTTCTTTTCGGGTTCGGCGAAGTCCTGCCGGATCTCGACCCCGCCGCCCTCGATAAAGTCTGCTGCTTCCTTTTCGGGGTCAACCGTGTTTTCCGGTTCTGTCGGTACGTTTACCGTTGGCTTGCTCTCAGCCTCGGTTGGTTTACTCTGCTCGTGAATCTCGGCATTGATTGTAAGATTCACCGATGAGGTTGTTGCGCTCGGCTCGGAGGCTATCGGAGTCGTTTCGGATTCGGGCGCGAAGCGTGTCGCTATGAGTACCGCGAGCGCCGCGCAGAATACCGTGCCGCCGCTTACGGCGAGGGTTCTTTGAGTTTTCATTTTCATAATATCACCTGTCCTTTCGTGGGTGTTTTTTCTTGTTTACATACTACCACATCTTGCGCGGAATATCCAGCGCTTTAGGGCAGATTCTACCAAACCAACAAAAATATTTCCCCGAATTGTGGAGAAGCGTTAAAATTTCGGAGTGTACCTGGACTTCACGCACAGCCGGATCTTCATCGGTGGTAATATATCTCCGCAGAACGACAACGGCACTTCAAGTGTTATATACGACGTAGCGGAGAACTGCCGGATCGCGCTTGATGTGGGCGCGAATTGGGTGTTATCCACATTTACGGAAAGATCGGATATTATGAATTCCGTTCCTTCGGAATCGCTCTTTATATGCTTTCCGCCGCTGCTGCGCAAGCCAAGAAGCGTATCTAACCGTCCGTAAACGTCGCCCGTTGAGACCGCGGATTTCCATGAGCTGCCCGAATACCTGTATCCGCCGGAATATCCCTCGCGGATCCCGTCATACACGTTACTGTAATTCGCGACCGATGTAGCGATCACCGCCGACTGCACAGCGTCCTTTACTCCTGCCGAAATAATTACAAGCCGTGCGATTTGCCACAGGATCACAAAAAACAGCATTGAGGAAAGCGCGATCACCACTACCAACGGAGCGGCGGTGTAGCCTTTGTTTGAGCGAAGCCGCCCGATTCTTTTCATCATTTCCCGTACACCTCGCTTTTGCCTGAAGCCTTTGAGGTCAGCGTTACGGGAAAGTTCCCGAACTCGCCGAAGCCTATGTCCATCTTGTAGGTGCAAGTGACCGTGAATTCCTGATTAAGCTGCACTTTTCCCGTTCGAGACCATTCGATCTTGGGCGCGATCCCCGTCCGCTCCGTCAGAACGTTTGCTCTCGCCGCAGTTTCCGTTCCGATTCTGCCGGAGATTTCAGCTTCACGCACAAGCTCGTCCACGTAATTGTCAAGCTGAATTTTCGCCGAGACCACAGGAGCGACCGCCATAATAAGGGCAAGCGCCATGACCACAACGAGAACAATGATCACTACATCAAAGTACCCCTCACCGCGCTTGCTTTTCAATAATTTTCTCATCAGCACCTCCGTCAAGCCATTGAACTAAGCGAATCAAGGAGCTGCATTCCCATGACAACAAGGTATGTCAGCAAGAAAAGCATCAACATTCCGAAGCTGAAAACGCGAATTTTCGGCGGTATCTTCGCTGCCTTTGCTTTCAATCGCTGCAATTCAATGAGCTTGAAATCGTGCGCAAGCATTTTGAAATACACCGCCGAATCATCGCCGCGGATAACTGATACCAAGCCTCTGACTACATCGGAAAGCTGTGCCGATCCGATACGAGCTTCAAATCTCGTCAGTGCCGCTTCATAGCTTGACGAACGCATATCCGCGCAAGTTACATCGAGCTCGAAAGCGAAGTGAACTCCGGCGTGTTTTTTGAAGTTCTCCATGATCGACAAAATGTCTCGTGAGGTTTTCAATTCTTGCTCGACCGTCGCAACAAATCTCGGCAATTCCTGCTCTATAGCGTCGCGTTTCTCGCGCATTTTTTCGTCCGCTTTTCCGTTTTCGCGAAAATATATTGCTACCGCCAATATAATGAAAAACGGGATCAGCAGCGGCATAAAGAACGCGCACGGAACAGCTAACAGAGCCACGCAAAGCGCCTTTACAAACGACAGCGCGGTAAACGTTTCGGGAGTCATCTTAATTCCGGCGGATTTCAAAGTGTTCTCCAACCGGGATTTTTTGTATCTGTCCATCGGAACAATATTTCCGATCTTTGCCGCGATCCCGAGCATTATGGCTTCTATGTTCTTGGAGATTTTCTTGTCCTCGCGCCCTGTATTCATGACCGCTTTCGAGGTCTTGAGATAGGGGATCTTCAGCGCGTTCGCAAGCAGCATAAACAGCCCGACAGCAAGCGCAATTCCGAATATTGTAATTAAAAATTCCAAATCGTCACCCCTTATCTCTTGTACTCAATCGGCTTGGTGAGCTTGACCACGATTGCCGTTGAAACGAAAATGCCCACCGCCGAGATCGCAAGCACTATCTGTCCGACAACGGTATTCATAAGGCTGTTGTACCAAGCCTTGTTGAGCATATATAAAAGCGGAATGTTGCCTATAACAAGAAATGCCATTGAAATAAATTCCTTGCGCGGTCCTGTGATCATATATTCGAGGTCTGCGTTGACTACGCGCATATCCGACAGCTTATTCACTATAGGTGTAAGCGTGGATTTTAAGCTGCGGTCGGTCTGGCAGAGGATAAGGCTGTCACACCACTCGTGGAACACTTCGTTGTCGATCTTGCCTTTCATATCCAAAATAGCGGCGCTGATGTCGGGATTGGATATCTTTATACGACTGATAAAATCCTCGAAAACCGACTTGACGGGCGGATTTAAGTAATGCACATTTTCCTCGATTGAGGTTATGATGTCCTCGGTTCTGAGGTAAGCGGTGGTGATGATCGACAGCGCGGTTTCAAGCTCGGAAGATATAGCTTTCTTGTAATTTGTAGCGGTCGTTTTGACGTACCAGCACGGCCCGAACATCCGCCCAACCGCCATGACGGGAGCAAGAAACGCGTTCCCAATTGCAATAGAAACGCAGATTCCTATTGCCGCCAGACC
>JAIEDJ010000368.1 GCA_029068025.1 Oscillospiraceae bacterium
CCACTGGCAGGCTTGCGGGATTATCCGCATTTTCACGCTGAAACGATTTAATTTTTGTGAAAATTTAATGAAAAAATTTCAAAACCCCCTTGCAATTTTTCAACGTTTGTGCTATAATCTAAATGATTGATAAGGTGAACTGTACCTTTTTGTAAATTTCAGCATCATTCAAAAGGATCACAGACCGCCGTTTGGAGTGAAGAGCTTGAAGCGTATTTCTGTTGCTATTGACGGTCCCGTAGGTGCGGGAAAAAGCACGATCGCGCGAACTGCCGCACAGCGGCTGGGGTTCGTATATTGCGATACGGGAGCGCTCTACCGCGCAATAGGTCTGTATTGTTCAAGGGATAAAGCCGACCTTTCCGACGGTGCGGACGTTGCCGCAAGGCTGCCAAAGATCTCCTTGAATATCCGCATTACGGACGGTGTTCAGCACGTCTTTCTGAACGGAGAGGACGTTTCCGAGGAGATCCGCCTTCCCGAGATATCGATGGCGGCAAGCGCCGTTTCGGCGGTTCCCGAGGTAAGGGCGGCGCTGCTCGATATTCAGCGCAATATGGCAGAGTCGAACGATGTCATTATGGACGGCCGCGATATAGGAACGGTCGTGCTGCCGAACGCGGATGTGAAGATATTTCTCACCGCCAAGCCCGAGATACGCGCAAAAAGACGGTATGACGAGCTTGTAAAAAAAGGCGTGGAAACGACGTTTGAGGAAGTTCTGGACGACCTTAACAAGCGTGATCACAACGATTCCCACCGAGCCGCAGCGCCGCTGAAGCAGGCGGAGGACGCGGTTCTCGCCGACACATCGGAACTGGACTTTGAACAGTCCGTGGAGTTGGTGTGCGGCATTATAGAAAACGCAAAAAATTCTTGACAAAAAGGAGCGCGGATAATGTTCTACGAGATCGCACGTGGACTTGTTTCCGCTGCTTTCCATATACATTTCAAGATCAAGGTAGTCGGAAAAGAAAATATCCCAACGGCAAAGGGCGGATTCATCATCGCTTCAAACCACGTTTCCAACAACGATCCTCCGATGGTGGGCGTTGTTTTCAAAAGGAAATACACGTTTATGGCGAAAGAGGAGCTGTTTCATATCAATCCCATTTTCACATGGGTGATAAAAAAGCTCGGCGCGTTTCCCGTAAAGCGCGGTTCAAAGGACATGAGCGCGATAGACACAGCGCTTGAGAGCCTTCAGAACGGCCGCACTTTTGTGATATTTCCCGAGGGAACGCGTTCCAAAGACGGCGAGTTGGGCAAACCCAAAAGCGGCGTTTCCCTTATAGCCGCACGCGCTAAGGCTCCGGTAGTCCCGGTGTTCGTGAAATACGGCAGGAAGCGCTTCCGCAGACGGGTTCTGGTTTCCATAGGCGAGGTCATCCCCTCCGAGGAGTTTGATATTGACATTGCCGACAAGCGGCAGATACGCTCGATAAGCGAGAAGATCATGGGCAGGATAGCGCAGCTTAAAGCTGACGCGCCCGAGATCGACTGACATTCTGATCAATAGATTTATGACAATTGAAATTGCCGAAAACGCGGGCTTCTGCTTTGGTGTGAAGCGCGCGATAGAGCTTGCTGAGAATGCCGCCGCCCAATACGGCATAGTGTTCTCGCTCGGCGAGCTTATTCACAACGAAACGGCGGTCGCCGATCTGAAAAAGGTCGGTGTGACGGCGGTCGAAACGCCCGAACAGGCGGCGGGAAAGCCGCTGGTGATACGCTCTCACGGAGTGCCGCGCGATGTGATCGAGCGTGCGCGGGAGCTGTGTTCCGCGGTGATCGACGCGACCTGTCCGTTTGTGAAGAAAATACACGATATTGCAAGAGGACTGCCCGAAAGCGCAAAGCTGATAGTTCTGGGCGACAAGCATCACCCCGAGGTCGTCGGCATTATGGGAAACGCCTCATGCAGGGCGTTTGCCTGCAAGGATCTCAAAGAAATTGAGATGTTGTTTCAAAACGGCGATATCGCTTTAAGCGATAATGCCGTTCTGGCAGCTCAAACCACCTTCGACCGCAGCAGGTTCTTGGAATTTTCCGGGATAATATCGGAAAAATACCGCTGCGTTAAAATATACGATACGATCTGCAACGCCACCGCCGAACGCCAGAAAAGCGCGCGGGAGCTTGCGAAAAGAGCTGCTCTGATGATAGTTGTCGGAGGCAGGAACAGCTCGAATTCAAGGAAGCTGGCGGATATCTGTGAAGAGTACTGTAAGACAGTTTTCGTAACCACAGCCGATGAGATTCCTTTGCGGATCCTGCGTGATCTGCGCTCCGATAGTATTATCGGAATTACGGCAGGGGCTTCTTCCCCCGCCCACACCATTAAGGAGGTTCATCAGAAAATGAACAAGGAAATTATCACAAACAACGAAAATGAGGAGGACTTTGCTTCGCTGCTTGAGCAGGATCAGTCTTTTAACAGATTATATACCGGCAAAAGAGTTAAGGCTACAGTAATCAGCGTTTCCAAAAAGGAAGCTGTTGTTGAAGTCGGCGCGAAGCAGACGGGCTACATAACCCGTGAGGAGCTTTCCAACGACCCCAACGCCGAGGTTGAGAACATTGTAAAGCCCGGTGACGTTATCGACGCTGTCGTTATAAAGGTCGACGATTCCGTAGGCACCGCGGCGCTCTCCAAGAAGCGCGTAGACGTTGCACTCGGTCTCGAAAAGCTCGAAGCAGTAAAAGAGTCCGGCGAGACCATCGAGGGCACCATTTCTCAGGTAGTCAAGGGCGGCGTTATCGTTATCTACGAGAATACCCGCGTATTCATTCCCGCGTCTCACACCGGAATTCCGCGCGGCGGCAAGCTCGAGGATCTCAAGGGCAGATCCGTTAAGTTCAAGATCATCGAGGTTTCCAACGAGCGCGGCGGCAGAGTGGTTGGCTCCGTTCGCCAGGCAATGCGCGAGCTCCGCGACGCTGCAAGAGCACAGTTCTGGGAGACTATTGAGGTAGGTCAGAAGTTCGAGGGCGAGGTTCGCTCCATCGAGAACTACGGCGTATTCGTTGATATCGGCCCCATTGACGGTCTGGTACACACCGCAGACCTCACATGGAACAGAGTAGGTCATCCCAAGGACATTGTAAAGATCGGCGACAAGATCAACGTTGTTGTCAAGTCCTTCGATCCCGAAAAGAAGAGAGTATCCCTCTCCGCCAAGGATCCGAGCGACAATCCTTGGATCAGATTCGTTGCAGATTACAAGGTAGGCGACGTTATCAAGGCGACGGTTGTATCCATCACCGAGTTCGGCGCGTTTGCGCAGATCATTCCCGGTGTTGACGGTCTTATCCACATTTCTCAGATCTCCGTTGAGAGAGTGGCTGACATCAACACAGTTCTCAAGGTAGGTCAGGAAGTTGATGTAAAGATCATCGACATAGATGAGGAGAAGAGCAGAGTAAGCCTGTCCATCAGAGCGCTCAGCGAGACCACTGAAGAGGAATAACACAATATCAATAAAGCCGGAGCCGCGGACAAACGTTCGCGGCTCTTTTTTTATAAAAAATTTTTCGTCGAATTATCCGGATTTTTGTAAATACTATTGACTATATAATAGAGGGGGTGGGCGTGTTTTTTACACCGGGAATCACTTTACCGTATTTTTTTCGGCAGCATAACCTGATTTTGAAATGGAAAAGGCGATTAAATCAGTGCTTCTTTTGATCTGTCGATTCGGGGCGTTTTTTGTGCGTTTCAGGGCAAGCGTTTTCTTTTGGACACAAAATCATGCTATAATAAAAAAGCATGAAATTGACAATGATCTGGATGCAAGTGCTATTTTACAATATCGAAAGTTGGAATTAAAAAGCCCGAACTTTTATGAAAGGAATAAAAATTACAATGAAGAAGAAAATTTTAACCGCTCTGCTTTGCGCGGCGGTAGTCTTGTCAGCAACAGCGTGCAGCGAATCGCAAAACAAAGAGACACCGAACAGCACAGCAAATAACTCCGATACGGCGGGCTATAACAGCACCGGCGGCGAATCGGGCAGCTCCAGTTCGTCAAGCTCAAGCAGCTCGTCCGCTTCCGAATCGAGCAGTTCAAGCTCATCAAGCTCAAGCAGCTCGTCCTCTTCCGAATCCGGCAGCTCCAGCTCGTCAAGCTCAAGCAGCTCGTCCGCTCCCGAATCGGGCAGCTCCAGCTCGTCAAGCTCAAGCAGCTCGTCCGCTCCCGAATCGAGCAGTTCAAGCTCGTCAAGCTCAAGCAGTTCGACCGCTTCCGAATCGAGCAGTTCAAGTTCAAGCAGCTCAACAGCTCCGAAATCGAGCAGTTCAAGTTCATCAAGTTCAAGCAGCTCGAGCGCTCCCAAACCGAGCAGCTCAAGCTCATCAAGCTCAAGCAGTTCAACCAAACCAAGCACGCCGTCCGAAACAGATGTTTCTTTGTTCGAATATGAAGAGGAAAACGGCGAGATCGAGCTCAGGTCTTACAAAGGCAGTATTTACAAAGACAGTGATAAAGAAGTCGTTATCCCGAGTAAGATCAACGGCAAGCCGGTGACGAAAATAGGATCAAATGCTTTCGACGGCACCATGAAAGACGGATCCTTTGTAACAAGCGTGACCATTCCAAACAGTGTGACAGATATTCAACAATTTGCTTTCCTTGAATGTCCGCTCACAAGTCTGACCATTCCAAACAGCGTGACATATATTAATATATACGCTTTCTCGAACTGCGACCGGCTCACAAGCGTTACTCTTCCCGACAGCGCGTCAATAGGCAACCAAGCTTTCGCTTACTGCAGTTCTCTCAAAAGCGTGACCATTCCGGGCGGTATAACTAGTGTGGGCGTTGGCATTTTCAATCACTGCTCCTCTCTCACAAGCGTGACCCTTCAAGACGGCGTGCCGTATATAAGCGCCAGCGCCTTTAACGGCTGCACATCGCTCAAAAACATTAACATTCCCGACAGCGTGAAAGCAATAGGTCTCAGCGCCTTCGGCGACTGCACATCGCTCACGAGCATAACCATTCCGGGCAGCGTGGATTCAATAGGCGATGGCGCTTTCGAAAACTGCATATCGCTCACAAGCCTGACCATTTTCGACGGCGTTAAGACAATAGGTGAAAACGCTTTTGCAAACTGCAAATCGCTCACAAGCGTGACCATTCCCGACAGCGTAACAAAAATAGGCTGCGGCAGACTGGTTCTCCCTATGATGGGCATCGACGAAGACATGGGCGCTTTTGCCGGCTGCAAATGCACCGTTACATACAAGGGAAGGACGTATTCCCCGAACGAATACGAAGAGCTGTACAAAGCTATAAACGGTAAATAACAGCCGTTCAGCGCTGTAAAAAAA
>JAIEDJ010000369.1 GCA_029068025.1 Oscillospiraceae bacterium
GGGCAAACGCATTGCTTTATAGAGCGCTGTTACGCTTTTGAACGGCTGCCGAAGCTGAAAAAAGCGGCATTGTTCTTAACAGCGGGCGGCGGGGGATTTACCTCGGCTATACAGACATACAATGACGCGATAATCGGGCATATGGGCGCAAAGGATATGGGTATCGTAACCGCTGTCGGAAGTCGGGCTAAATCTTCTGTAAAGCTTGATGAAGCACGGGCGATTGCAAAGAAACTGTAAATCTAAACGGCGAACGCGATGTTCGCCGTTTTTTTAAAATTCGCATACTCCGGTTATTTACAAGCGAAAATTTTTGATTACATCTGTGATTTCAAGGTGGTTTCGGAAGCCGTTTTCTTTAACGAGCCCGATCCATCGGCATTTTCGTGATGATACAGAATAATATTTTTTACATCTGTGTGAAACGGCATCGTCTTGAAATTTGAATTGAAAAAAGTAAAATTTCTTGTTATAATATAATTGGAAGTCTGTAATAGATATTCTATACCGAGTTATCGCGGTTAATTATAATCGGAAAAGGAGAATACGAACATGGAAAAGAATCTGATCATCTAATTACTCCCGCAAGGGCGAAAACTACTGGAACGGCAATATAAAAAGCATTGAAAAGGGCAATACGGAGATCGTAGCTGAGTTCATTCGGAAAGCGGTCGGCGGCGATCTGTTTGAGATCGATACCGTTAAGCCCTACGCGGCAGATTATTATACCTGTATTGACGAGGCTAAGAGTGAGCTGAACAGCGGCGCAAGACCAGAGCTGAAAAAGTACCTCGATAATATCGACGAATACGATAATGTATTTGTCTGCGGTCCTTGCTGGTGGGGAACATTCCCGATGGCGATCTTTACACAGCTCGAAAAGCTGAATTTTACGGGCAAAAAGGTGATGGCAGTCATGACTCACGAGGGCAGCGGACTTGGAAGCTGCGAGCGCGATCTGAAAAAGCTCTGTTCCGGAGCGACATTCGGTAATGGTCTTGCGGTTCACGGTGCAGACGCGTCGAAATCCGAAAGCACGGTTGCCGAATGGGCAAAGAAAGCAGTCTGACAGGGACAAGAAAATAGGTTTCACTTTAAACAGCATTGGATGAGGTGAGTGTATGCTGAATCAGGTAAGATATGCTGTTTTCGTTGGTTACCGGGGTTCTTGCAGATCTCGTAGTTTAAATTACTTTGAGGAGTTTGTCATAACCAATTCGAGCATTGCAATTGATCAGGCAGCGATTGTCAGAAATTAAATTGTATAGTGTCCGGTGATAAACAATTTTGAAGAGAAAATAAAATTAAGAGCCGGTCTTGCTTTTTGAAATACAAGATCGGCTCTCGTTATTAAAGTTCTTTCATCAATTCAAGCATAAGCTGCTCTTTCACGAGAACGCCTGCCGGGAATTCGTGAACTCTTCCGGGTTCGTTCTTTTCCGTTTGTGCGTTTTTCGTACAGACCGGCTTGGTTATCGCCTAATGGCTTTGCAAAGCCATTAGGCGGTTTTTGTTATTTCAAATGTGCGTTTCCAAATCTGCAATTTATAAATTTAACCTATTAAAAATTATAAAGCCGCTCTTGAATATGTTGAACAATTAGATCAAAACACCCATCCAGTTCAAAAAATTAATTAGTATAGCAAAATTGCATACCAAATGCGTTTTTGCCCGTGGTATACTTATATACGAAAAAATCAAGTCAGATTTTATTGTTATCTGTCTTGTCAAAGACACTGCTTAAAAATTTGACGCTATCTGAAAGGAGTTTACCCCATGAAACAATGTGAAAGAGGTCATATCTATGATGAAAAGGCATATTCTGCGTGCCCGTACTGCAATCAGGCGGGATCCGGCACACGTCCGCTGGACAACGCGGCTCCGGAATTTCCGAAGACCGCTCCCATGAACGCCGGAGGCAGCGTGGATTTTCCGGCTACGCTTCCGCTGGACGCGCCCGAGCCCCCCAAGGCTCCGGCGCGCCCGAAAAAGGAAATGAGCGCGACCATCGCTCTCAACGTCAACGAAACAACCGGTATCAAGCCTGTATGCGGCTGGCTGGTAATTACCGAAGGCGACTACAAGGGTAAGTCCTATGTCATTCACAGCGATAAGAACGCTATAGGCAGAGGCTCTGATTTCGACGTTGATCTGTCCTTTGACAAAGCGATCTCCAAGGAAGGCGACGCGGTGATCACATATGACAGCAGAAGCAAGAAGTTCTTTGTAACGCTCGCGGCGGGAAAGAACAACGTCTATCACAACGGAAATCTTTTGCTTACTCCCGAAGAAGTAAACGATTATGACGTTATTGAGGTGGGCGCTACCAAGCTGGTATTCAGGAGCTTCTGCAATAAGGAGTATACATACTGATATGGCTGATAAATTTTCGGTAAGTCTGCGTATCTTCGGCTCCGAGGTAAGAGAGATCTCTATCGGAAACGGTCAGAACCGCGGCGCGCGTGACTATCAGGAGGACAGCTTCGGATATACGCCGCTTAACAAAGCCGAAACCGAAGGCTTTGTGGCTGTTGTGGCGGACGGCATGGGCGGGTTGTCCGCAGGAGATAAGGTGAGCGCTTACGCGGTTTCCTCTATCCTCAAAATGCGGACGACCATCGAGGGAAATATGCCTGTCCACATAAAATTCAGGCAGATGATCTCCGCAATAAACCGCGAGGTCGTGCTCGGAGGCAGCGGAGGGGGCTGTACGTTCGCGGCGGTGTTCTGCCGCAGCGACGGGATATACTGGTGCAGCGTCGGCGACAGCAGAATATACATTATGCGGAGGGGTTTGCTTTTTCAGCTGTCGGAGGACGGCGATTATCAGAATCAACTGCTTGACGAGGTGATCGCGGAGACGCTCGGATTTGAAGAAATGCTTGAAAACGAGAAGAAGGATTCTCTGGTGCACTATATCGGCAGCAAGTACGAGCCCAAGCCCGATGTAAACATACTTCCGCTTATCCCGCATGCCGGCGACAGGCTGCTTATCTGCAGCGACGGAGTTTACAACGCGCTTTCCGACGAGGAGATGGCGCGGGCGCTGTCCTATCACGCGCAGGATGCCGCCAACGCGCTGATGAGCGCGATAATCGGCAAAAATTACGAAAACCAGGACAATAACACTGCTGTCGTTCTGGAGTTCAATTATTGAAAGGAATCGTTCACTTATGAAGAACTTTATAAAAAGGATCGCCTGCACCGTTCTGGCGCTGGCGGCGCTGATGTTGTGCAGTATTTCGGCGTTTGCGGATACGGTAAAAGTCACCTCAGATATTGACGCTATCAAAGGTGTTGTTTACATTGAAACACATAGTGGAAGTAACGGGGTGCGCGGTACGGGTTTTGCTATCGGTGATCCCAATAAACAGGTTGAGTATATTGTTACAAATGCTCATGTTGTAACCGGAAATGGTTCATGGAGCGCCCGGAACGTGTCACCGATGATCTACTTTTCGTATGCCACAAACGATTTTATGAGAGCTTCGGTATACAAAATAGATGAGGACAAGGATATCGCTGTTTTAAAGCTGCCTGAACCTACCAATAAACGCACTTCGCTTGTGCTCTGCCCCGATTCCGATGTGACCTTAGGCGAGGATGCCACTGCGATCGGATATCCCGCTGACGCGGACAAGGCATCCTCGGATCACAAGTACGACTTGACTGATGTTAAAGTGGCAGGCTGCAAAGTAGCTAAAAAAGTACCGAACTCTCATTATAATAACGGTTTGGTTTATGATATTGACGGACATATCAGCGGTGGCAATTCGGGCGGACCGCTTGTAAACAAAAAAGGTCAGGTTATAGGAATAAATACCTATGGAAATACACAAACAGAACTTAATTATGCTGTCAGCAGCGATGAACTTATTAAGCTTATTTCCGGTAACAAGGCTGAGATAGGCTACGTTCTTTCCACCGAATTGACTTCCGGCATCCCTAATGAAAAAGATAACAGTGATAATAAGAGCAAGCCCGCTTCTGGCGACAGCAACAAGCCCGGTTCCTCCGCTGCTGCAGTGATCATCATTATCGCGGCGGTTGTAGTTGTTGCGGCGGCAGGCGTTATCACCTTTATGATGACAAAAAAGAACAGCAATCACAAGCCTAAGGCGGCTCCCGCGCCCGCTGCCGTTCAGGTGTCGGCTCCCGCACAGAGCGCCGGCGCTATGCTCATCTGCGAAAAGGGTCTTCTCGCGGGCAGAACGTTCCCTATCGGCAACGGCGCGGTCATCGGCAGAAACACTCAGAAGTGCGGAGTATGCTTTCCCGTTGACGCAAAGGGCGTTTCCGGAGTTCATTGTGAGCTCCGCAAGACCGCGAACGGCTATGAGATCGTCGATCTCGGCTCGTCCTACGGAACAACGCTTGGCAGCGGGCAAAAGCTCACGCCGAACGTTCCCGTATACATTCCCAACGGAACATATTTTATGGTCGGAGGTCCGGAACAGCTCTTCCAGATAAAGTACTGATATGAATATTGATTTTTATAATTATTCGGGCAGGGGCGGCAGACCAGTCAACGAGGACAGCTTTGCCTGCGGCGAAGGATATTATGTCGTGTCTGACGGTCTCGGCGGCCACGACAACGGCGAGGTAGCTTCTTCCGCCGCGGTGCGCTATATATCGGAGAATTACCGTTCCGATATATCTCCCGAAGCGGCGGGAGGGCTTCTTGCCGGAGCGGACGACGCTGTAAGGAGGTTCGGCGACGGCGGCAAGGCCACTGTCGCGGCGGTGTTCACAAACGGCGACAAGATCCGTATATCCAACGTGGGCGACAGCAGAGTTTATTATTTCAGGCGCGGAAGCATATTCTTCCGCACTAAGGATCATTCGGTGTGCCAGGCTTCCGTTGATATGGGAGAAATGACCGATGACGACGTTCGCCGCAGCGCCGACCGCTCGGGACTGCTGAAGGTGCTCGGAGACTCGGCGCCGCTTAAGCTGCCGAAGCCTTACGAACTGATCGATCCTCAGGACGGCGACGCGTTTCTGATATGCAGCGACGGCTTCTGGGAGCACGTTTACGATATTGAGATGGAGGCCGATCTTCTGAAAGCGGGAAACGCGCGGGAATGGCTGGAGCATATGCTTAAACGGCTTTTGCTGCGTTCGGGAAACAGCGGCGACAACTTTACCGCCGTATGCGGAATAATTCACGCGCCCGACAAGCTGCCGAGAACGACGGCATTACTTGAAGACGTTTCGGTCGATATCCCGACGACAATGGAGCTATCCGATACTTCCGCCGCGTTCGGCGGCAGGAAAAAGCTGATCATCGGCGCGGCAACCGTGGCTGCTGCCGCGGCTATAGGAGTTATTGCCGCCGTGCTTATTTATAACGGAGTAAAGCCCGACGGGAATGCCGGAGGCAGTCCGGCAGCCGGCGATTCGTCGTTTGATATGTCGTCATCAATTATCGGTCCGGAATCATCGGACAACCCGGATTCTCCGAGTGAACCCGATACTCCGAGCGAACCTGATCTGCCGAGTGATTCGGATTCGCCGAGCGAGTCTGATTCACCGAGCAATCCCGATTCGTCAAGTGAACCCGATCTGTCAAGCGAGCCAAATTCTTCGGATGATCCCGATGAACCGGGTTTGACAAGCAGACCGGAATTGCCTGAATTACCGGTATTTCCCGTATTTTCGGCATCATCTGGATCGCCCGGATTCTCGGGATTGACCCCTATGACGTATGGCTTTTATAATTAAAATAAAGAGGGAAAAACAATGGTTGAGATCAAAGGTAAGCAGTTATGCGAGAACTGCTTTGAAGAAATAACGACGCCGGTTTGTTTGCACTGCGGATATAAGGCAGGTATGAACGATCCGACGATGCTCGCGCCGGGAAGCGTGCTTCTCGGAAAATACATTGTCGGCAGGATCATGGGCAAGGGCGGCTTCGGCGTTACATACCTTGCTTATGATGTGACCATGGGAAGAAAGGTCGCGATAAAGGAGTTCTTCCCATACGGGGTCGCCTTACGCGCCACAGGTACCACAACGGTCTCCGTTTCCTCCATGGACAACGCCGACGCGTTCAAGCTAGGAGCGGAGAAGTTTTACAATGAGGCGAAGCTGGTCGCAAAGTTCAACGGAAACCCCAACATCGTGGGAGTATACGAATTTTTCTACGAGAACGATACAGTGTACTTCGCGATGGAATACCTCAAGGGACACACACTCAAGGAGCATATACAGGAGCACGGTCCGCTCAACGCGTCACAAGCTCTGTTTATCGCTCAGAACGTATCCAACGCGCTTATGGCGGCGCACAGCTCCAATGTGCTGCACCGCGATATCTCGCCGGATAATATCATCATCTGCGACAACGGAGACGTTAAGCTGATCGATTTCGGCGCGGCGCGTCAGGTAGTCGCCGAGCACTCGCAGAGCTTTTCTGTTATCCTGAAGCCCGGCTTTGCGCCGCTGGAGCAGTATCAGAAAAAGGGAAACCAAGGCCCGTGGACGGATATCTATTCTCTGGGAGCAACGATCTACTACGCTCTTACCGAGGACATTCCCGAGGATCCCATGTCGCGCCTGGACAATGACGAGGAGTACAGCTCCAATAAATACAATATAAATCCGGAGCTTTGGCGCGTTATTTCCAGGTCGACCCAGCTTAAGATCGACGACCGCTACGGCGACATTTTCCAGCTTAAAAACGACCTGTCCACGATAACCATAGATCCGGTGCCGCTTGTTGCTCCCAATGAGCAGTCCGCCGAGAAAATGCCGGAGTTCCGGACGGCCGTGCCGTATGGCATGACGCAAAGCGCCGTTTCGCAGCCGATAAATCAGCCCATGGGCGTTGGCGCTCCCGTTTATGCGCCGGCACCCGCTCCCGTCAACGCGGCAGTGCCCACGATGTACCCGCAGCAGCTTGCGCCCAATGGAATGGGTGCTCCTGTCAAAAAGAGCTCCAAGGGCAAGATAGCCGGGATATGCGCAGGTCTTGCGGCTGTGGCTGCGGCGGCGATCATAATTCCGATAGCCGTTACCTCGAACAAGGACAGCGGAGATCATATTTCGTCCGGCTACAGCTACCCGTCGTACTCAACGCCGTCTGCAAGCTCGTCCAAGCCGGAAGGTAGCGGCACGACAACCACAAAAGTCACCAACAAAAGTTACACAGACCCTGATGGCTATTCGTTTACCTATACCGGCGAGTGGAGCAGCAATATGCCCAACGGACAAGGCACAGCTGTTTATTCAAGCGGCGGTTACTACGAGGGCGAATGGAAAGACGGCAGGAAGAACGGGCAAGGCAAATTAGTTTATGGGGACGGCATTGCGAGTTACGAAGGCGAATGGAAAGATGGTGTCCAAGATGGATACGGCATATATCGCGACGCAGTTCGTCAAGCCGGTAAGGATCATCCATATGTCTACGAGGGCTATTTTAAGAACGGTGAAAGACACGGTTGGGGAAAACTGACATATAGTGACGGTTCGGGCAAAGAAGGCGAATGGAGTAACGGTAAATATCTCGAAGGAACCGGAACTCATTTTTAAATAATATGGCACAGTCACACAGAACCGTGCGGCAAGCGGGCTTATCGTCGGCACCTCGCCAAAGGTCGGGCTGTCGTGACGATTGCGTTGTTTAAGAAAGGAGCACATTATGGACAATCAAAACGGCGAAACAATATTTGTAACGGGCAAGGGCATGAAGATGCCGGCGGTCCTCATAGCGGGATTTGTCTTGATCGGCATTAGTACAGCTTTGAGCGTTGCTTTTTCCTCGGAATTTTTCACTATAATATTTGGTGTGGCGATCATTTATGGAATAGGTTGTATTATAATGTATTTCAAGTACCAGCATATGACGATCTCCGTTTCAAATCTTAGGATCATGGGCAGTGAGGTTTATCATAGCTACGTAGACATCTCGCTCAGCCGTGTGAACGGCGTTCAGCTGAACGGAAACGGCTTTTTTACGGTAACATATATTAATGACTCGGGCAAACAAAAAAAGGCGGTATTCCCCAAAATGGAAAACTCCGAGCAGATCTGCAACGCGATCTACAGCCTGATCTCCGCGCCGCCGTCTCCTCAGTAGGGCGTGATACTTATCCCGCTTAGAGTTTCCTGCAAAAAACAGGTAACTGTGCGGATATTGACGCGTTTATCTCAATGATCTAAAGTGGGATTAGTATGAGATAAGCGCCGCGTCGTGAATAACCCGTAAATGCTCCGGAATTTGCGGGATATTCTTTTGTTTGTCGGAAAAGACTTGACCTTTTTCGGGAAATATGGTATACTTTTGTTTGGAAGGGTGAGTGTATATATGATCGAGATAAACGGCAGACAGTTCTGCGAGAATTGCTTTGAAAGCGTAACGGGAGCGGTGTGCGCCTCCTGCGGATTCGATTCGTCGGACAGCGCTCCCGATCCGTCAATGCTTGTACCGGGCAGCGTCCTGCAAAACAGGTATGTCATCGGACGCGTGATCGGAAAAGGCGGCTTCGGCATCACATATCTGGCTTATGACGCGCTGGTGTGCAAAAAGATCGCCGTAAAGGAGTATTTTCCTTACGGACTTGCTCACCGCGCCATCGGAAGCGCCGATGTATCGGTCGCGTCCGCCGACAGCGCCGAGGCGTTCAGGCTGGGCGCGGAGAAGTTCTATAACGAAGCGAAGCTGGTTGCGAAATTTAACGGAAATCCTAATATCGTCAGCGTTTACGACTGCTTTTACGAAAACGGCACCGTATACATAGCTATGGAATATCTGAGCGGACGCACGCTCAAGGAATATATCCGCGAGCAGGGCGTGCTCAGCGCTCCGAAGGCGCTGTTTGTCGCAAAGAACATAGCTGGCGCGCTTGTGGTGGCACACAGCGCGTCGGTGCTGCACCGCGATATTTCACCGGACAACATTATTTTGTGCAATAACGGGAATATCAAGCTGATAGATTTCGGCGCGGCGAGACAGGTAGTCGCTGAGCACTCTCAGAGCTTTTCTGTCATCATAAAGCCCGGCTTCGCGCCGCCGGAGCAGTACAGGAAGAAGGGCAACCAAGGACCGTGGACGGACGTTTACTCGCTGGGAACGACGCTTTATTTTACTCTTACAGGGGATATCCCGGACGATCCCTCGGCGCGGGTCGACGATGACGATACGTTCAAGGAGAATCTGTTTGATATTGATCCGGGCTTGTGGAAGATCATCACAAAAGCCACTAAGCTTAAGATCGAAGAGAGATACGCGGACGCTTACGAATTGAAGAAGGCGCTTGATCTTGTTGACATCGGGACGGAGCCGCTTATAGTTTCCGACGGATCGTCCGACGACAGCGCGGAGCCCGCGTTTGCGTCTTCGGGAAATGTCACGGATATGACCGTTTCAATTAAAACGCTCCGGCCTAAACAGAGCTTCTGGCGCAGGCATCGCCGCACGCTCATCGAGATAGTCTGCGGAGTGCTGGTCGCGGCGATCATTATCCCGCTCGCGATAAAGGCGTACAAGCCCATTGCCGACATCACGCCAGACACAGGCGGCAGCTCATCCGCGACAGGCGACGACGCGTCAACGTCCGGAGGCAGCGGCGCGATCACCACTATCAAAAACGGTTCCGATCTGGAAAAGGAGAATTTTACCAAACCTATGTATTCGTGCCTCAACGGCGACGCAAAAGCGCTTTACGAATACATATTTGTAGGCGTCAGAGCAAACGAGAAGAATATAGTCTTGCCCTCGCTTACATATAAAGTCGGCGATATAGATAAGATCTTCAATTTTGTGCTGAACGAAAATCCGGCTTTAAATGATACGCAGGGTTACAATCTCAACTATAACGATCTGAACAGCAATAAAGAACCCGATCCTGATGAGTATGTCATTTCAATATCTCCGATATATACGGGAATTGACCGAATGGTTGCAAACGATTATATAGTTCAATCCATTCATGATACGGTCAGATATGACGATCCCACAACCAGGATAAAACTTCTTTGCGATATCCACGATATGATTTTAAAAGAGACCGAGCATGTAGCGCGCAATTCCGGACCTGCCGCCTCAAGTACCCACGGCGTGCTGATAGATCACGCGGCGGACGATCTTGGTGTTGCGAGAACACTTTGCGATTACGCGCAAAGAATGGGCTTTGACAGCTTTGTTGTTGAAACGGATAGAGAAGAAGACTATTCTGCCATAGTTCGTATAAAGATCGATGATCAATGGTATAATATCGATACCTTTACAGACGGACTCATGCCATCCGGCGCAGTACACGAGATACCGCTTACCGAAGACGGTAAAATCACTCATTTTTGGTTCCTTCACTCTGACGTATGGTTTAAAGCAGGTGCTTTTGAAATTCTCGGAGATTTCGGTGAGGAATATTCATCAATAATTCCGTTCTACGACGAAACATTAGAGGATCCGGAGGTAACAAATTACTACATTGATGATTATCTGAACAAGGAATTATACTTTGGCTTGGACGACTCTGTTTATAACTCCATACTTGAGGATACGAAAAAATGGTTTGACAGCCAAGATGGATCGTTCGAGATTTATTTGATGTATGATTATGTCGACGAGTTTTGGAAAGTATTGCAAGAATCGTACATTTCCGATCTTTCGGAAAAATACGGAATAACCGTTTCCGGGTTTACCGGAGAGTACACGGGCGATGCCATTCGCATTACGTTTGAAACGTAACGCCTATAAAATCAATAACCTCCCCGGAGTTCCCGGGGAGGTCATTTCTGTTTACATAGTGCCTCTGCCCCAGATGAAATCCACCGCGTCGAGGTACTCCATATGGTGCTTTACCGCGTAAAACACTCTCGCGTCCACGATATTGCGGACATACAGCGGCGACTTTCCGCCAAGCTGGAGCAGATAGCTGATCAGATCCGTATCCAGCTTCAGTATCAGCGCTATCTGGATCAGGCAGTTCCTTGTGGGAGGGCGCGTTCCGTTAAATATCTGATAACCGTAATTGCGGTCAACATTGAGTATTCGGATAACGTCCGCTTTAGTCATTTTCTTTTCATCTATGTATTTGCTTAAAACGTCGATAAGCTCAGGAGGGGCGTTGTTTTCTATCGTCTTTTCATCAAAGAACCGCGAGTTTTCCAGCTTTTCTTCAAGCTCTGTTGTCAGCAAAGGAATCCACCTCTTTTATCCGAGTTCGTACCGGGTGTCGGCAGGCACGCAACAATATACCATATTAATTATAACATATATTGACAAAAAAATCAAGACGTTTTTATAAATTACATGCTTATATATCATATTTCACTAGTACTTGGTAAAGCCTAAAACTTGGCAATCTTGCCATGCCTGATTTTGCCATCTTTAGACTTTACCAAGTAC
>JAIEDJ010000370.1 GCA_029068025.1 Oscillospiraceae bacterium
CCTCCATAGTTTGCTTCAAGGTGTCGATCGAGCTTGTGTAGCTCATAACGCCGCTGACAACGCCTATTGCGATAACGCCAGCCAAGATCATGACCAGAAACCTAAAGAGGATCTTTGCTTTTAGAGTATTAAACATTTCCTTAACCTCATTCCCTTGATTACAAATGATACTTGTATAAGGTCAGAAAAACCTTATATACATTTTAAATTATATCACAATAAACTAAAATCGTCAAGAGAATAATGAACAAATATTTCAAAGTTTTTTACGTCATTTTTCACAATTCGTGCAGGAAGAATTAATGCAGTTTTTACTCTGTTTCCAAAAAAAGGATAATTTGTTATTTTTTGTCTTTAACCGGCTTCACATTTGACAGCGGGTTTTGCTTCATCGCATTCTCCATCTGAGAGCTTGAAACATGAGTATAGATCTGTGTTGTATTAAGGTTTTCATGTCCGAGAACGTCCTTGAGAACACGAACGTCGACGCCGTTCTGATACATAAGCGTTGCGGCAGTATGACGGAGCTTGTGAACGGAAAGTCCAAGATTATCCAGCCCGCTTTTTTTCAGACATTCCTCCACGATCTGCTGAACGCGGCGGTTTGATATCCGTGTACGACGGCTGCTGAGGAACAGCGCGTCGGTCTGAGCACTCATATCACGGTTTCCGGCGGCAGCGCGCGTTTCCGGATCAGTCTCTGCCGGCGCGAGGTAATCCAGATAAGCGTCCACACACGCACCGTTCATGTATATAATTCGCTCCTTGCTGCCTTTGCCGAGAACCTTGAGCGTGTATACCTCGGCGCCGTCTGTTCCATGTGTAATGCGGATATCTTTAAGGTTGATGCCGACCAACTCGCTCAAACGCATACCGCAGTTCAAGAGAAACACGATAATGCAGTAATCGCGTTTTTTATCGGGAGAATCAATATTTGACAGCATTTCCAGCGCTTGTTCGAGTGTCAGATATTTCGGCAGCGCAGGCTTTGGCGAAGGGAGCTCCAGATTAGCCATTGGACTTACGTCAAACATATGCTTGTTATTTGTCAGAAACTTGTAGAATTGACGCAGCGAAACAGCCTTGCGGTAGCGGGCCTTGCGGTCGTTGTCCTTTTGATTCTTCATATATATAAGAAACTCCTGAGCTGTCTGGAGATCAACAGATCGGATATCATCGTCCGTGATATCGGAAATGCTGATCGTCGAGAACTCATCGATATTATCGGAGGCACGTCCGCATCTAACTTTATAATATCGGAAGAACAGCCTGATATCCATATAATAATTTTTCACCGTAAGCTCTGAGCGACCTTTGACGATCTGCTCGTAGTAAATAAAATCCTTTATGGATTGCGGCGCGTCATCATAATAATTGTTTTTCATATAAACCTCACTTTGCATAGATGCAAATAAGGTCACAATAAGAAAATATTTTTTTGTTAAGTGAAAACAGTTTTAACTTAATAAGAACTGTTTTTCGCTCCCCTATATTGCGTAAAATTTCTATTTTACGCAATTACATATATTTTCTTAAAAGTCCCCTATTTGCAATAAAAATAAAAACCACAAAATGATAAAGTCCAAAAACGCATAAATATCCGCCCGAGAAAAATCGAAAGGATATTTATGCAGTTTTTTATTGCTGTTTATTTTTGAACCGTTGCCGGCAATGAACCGCTTTGAATGTGTTGAATTTGTTTTCTTTGACTTATCGGAAGAATTTTGCGCAATTTTTATGATTTGTTTTTGGTACTTTTGTCAGTTATAAAGCGCTTTGAATGTGCAGGCTTCGGTTCCTCGGGCGTATTGGAATATTCCGGAGCCTCAAACCAGAAGGTACTCCCGACGCCCTCGCTGCTTTGCGCTCCGTAGGCGAAGCCGTGCTGCTCAAGCACGCTTTTTACTATCGCAAGACCGATACCGCTGCCCATTTTTGCGCGTTTGTGCGTGCTGTTCTGCTCGCTTACCTTGTAGTATCTGTCCCAGATGTAAGGCAGATTTTCAGCGGAGATACCTTCGCCGTGATCCACGACCTCAAATCGCACGATCCCTCCGTCCTTACGAATAAGGCGCACGATAACGGTATTATCGCTGCCGACATATGTCACCGCGTTGTTGATAAGATTGTAAACGACCTGTTCAAGCTTGGTTATGTCTGCTGTGATAACTATATTGTCCTCCGCGTGGAGATCGATAATTATGCCGTTTTCCTTCATGATATCAAAGCGTGAGATAACACCCGAAAGCCTGTCTGAAAAGTTGAATGTCTCTAGATTCATTTCCGTAACGCCCGCCTGCAGCTTAGACAGATCGAGAATATCGGTAACAAGCGACGAAAGTCTGTCCGTTTCGTCTATGATGACCTTCAAGTGCCGTTCTCTTTTTTCGGGGTTATCGCCGGAAATATCTCGTATCATCTCGGCATACGCCTTTATCATCGTAAGCGGTGTTCTCAGATCGTGAGATATATTAGCCATCAGCTCACGGCGCAGGTCGTCGGATTTCGCTATCTCCTTTGAAGCCGAGGTGAGCGTTCCCGCAAGCTGCTTTATCTCCTCATAATCGTGATTCCCTATTTCAACGTTAAAAATACCGCGCGGCAGCTCCTTCGCGGATTTGTTTATCCTTATGATAGGCTCCGAGAGCTTGCTTGCAAACAGCATAGACATAAACACCGTGAGCACCATCATAATGATACCGACAAAATAAAACTGGTGTGTGAATATGCTGACGGTCGTCCCGATAGGCTGAAGATAATTGCATATGATAATATACGCTTCCGGATTAGTTTTAGTGCCGCCGATATAGCTGCCCGCCATGAGGATGGAGTTATCTTCCTGATCATCGCGGAAACGCTTGTATACAATCCCATTGTCGGATTTGCTGACCTCGCGCAGGAAGCTCTCCTTTCCGATGATCGCAAACGACAGACTGCCGCCCAGCTTGTCCTCCGTGTGAACATACCCTGTGCCGGGAAAATATATCTCGATATACATTTTCTTCTTGGTAGCCTGCGTTTTGATCACGCGGCCTATATTATCATTGTTCCAGTTGGCGCGTATTTCCACTAACGCGTCGCTTATCTCATAGGTCTTCATCCATTCATAGAAATTCGGGAACATAGCGATAAGAAAGAAGTAAGTAAACGCCAGCATTGCCAGCACAACGATCTCAAACAGCAGCCATGCCCTGATCCTGATACTGCGAAAGAAATTCATTTTCAAGCCTCGAATTTATAACCCAATCCGCGAAGAGTAACAATAAATTTGCGATACTGCCCCAAAT